>NZ_DAINST010000038.1:0-6636 GCF_036741115.1 Dietzia sp. | reverse complement strand
GCTCGCGCCCCTGCACAACCCCGCAAACCTCCGCGGCATCCGCGTTGCGCGCGATATGTTCCCGTCTCTCCCACACGTCGCCGTGTTCGACACCGGCTTCTTTTCCACCCTTCCACCCTCGGCGTACACCTACGCCGTGCCGGAGGACTGGGGCATCCGCCGCTTCGGCTTCCACGGCACGTCGCACGCCTACGTCTCCGAGCAAACCGCCGGCGTCCTGGGGAAGGCGTACCCCGACGTCAACCAGATCGTCCTCCACCTCGGCAACGGGGCCTCGGCCTCGGCGGTGCGCGGCGGGGTCGCCGTGGAGACGTCGATGGGGCTCACGCCGCTCGAGGGGCTCGTGATGGGCACCCGGCCCGGCGACGTCGACCCGGGCGCCCTGCTGCACCTCATGTCCGAGCGTGGGGTCTCGCCGAAGGAACTTTCCGAGGGCCTCAACCGGCGCTCGGGTCTAAAGGGGCTCTCGGGCGTCTCGGATTTCCGCGAGGTGCTTGCCCGTGCCGATGACGGCGACGAGCGCGCCCGCCTCGCCTACGAGGTCACGGTCCACCGGCTGCGCAAGTACGTCGGCGCCTACTGGGCGGTGCTCGGCACCCTCGACGCGATCACGTTTACCGCCGGGGTCGGCGAGAACGCCGCACGCCTGCGCGCGGACGTGCTCGCGGGCTTTGCCGACTGGGGCCTCGAGGTCGATGCCGAGGCGAACGAGAACGGCAGCGGCGCGCGGCTCATCTGCACGTCGGCCTCGAAGGTCGCGGCGCTCGTGGTTCCCACCAACGAGGAGCTCGCCATCGCGCGCTTCGCCGACGAGGTCGTGTCGGCGGGGTAGGGGCGAGCGGGAGTCGACGACCTGAGGACGGCGGCAATTCGCGACTGTTCGCCTGAAAGGCTCCTTGCTCAGATCTCGACGATCGAGACGAGCTCGTCCAGGCCATTGAGACCCGAGGCATTCTTAGCCAGTAGATCCATCTCCCGCGAGAGCGCAATCGCGGCGATCATCTTGTCGAGCGTGTGTGCCCTGAGCCTTTTCTTGTCCTTAGTGCCGGCGGCAATGTGGCGAAGGATCTCTCCGTAGGCATCTGCCGCGGCGTCGTCGTAGGGTATTCCGATTCCGAAGACGTCTTCGATCGAGTCAAAGCGGCGCTTGCGCACGAAGTAGTTTTCGGGGGATTCGAGGAGAGCAGTAACGAGTCCGAAATGGAGCTCCGAATAGCTCAACGCGCTGATGAAGAGCTCGTCGTACGACGAGAAGTTCGGAGCAGCCGGCTCATTCGTGAACCCTGTGATGACGACACTTGTGTCGAGAAGTGCTCGGCGGGTGGAGCTCATCGATCCCACGGGTCGTCGGCGTTCGAGGCATCCCGATACACGCGGAGCTCGTTTTCCCATGCGAGATCGACAGCGCCCGAGAGCAGCTCCGAGACTTGCGCGGCATTCGCCGGACTCGGCTCTTCCGCCAAAACGATCTTCCAGCGCACCGCCATGGCTCCCGTACTGTCGGGTTCATGGCGTCCGAGTACACGTCCGACGAGATCTGGTCGATGGTCCGCGACGAGCGCGCCGCCCTGGTCGACGCGCTGAGCGCGCTGTCCCCGGAGCAGTGGATGTCCGACACCCTGTGCGGGGAGTGGGACGTCGAGGATGTGACGGCGCACCTCGTGGCCGCCTCGCGCACGGGGACACCGGCGTGGCTGCTGGCGATGGCAGCGGCGGGCTTCGATCCCGATCGCTTCAACGCCAGAAAGGTGCGGCGCTTCCGCGGCGCGGGCGCCGAGGAGACGCTGGCGATGCTCCGCGCCTCCGTGTCTTCGCAGGTCGCGCCGTTCGGCAGCGCGCTGGGGTTGCTCGGCGAGGTGATCGTCCACGGCCAGGACATAGCCCGCCCCCTGGGCCTCGACTTGCTGCCCGATGCCGATGCGCTCGATGCGCTCGCCTCGTTCTTCGCGTCGAAGAATTTCGCCGTGCCCAGCGCGAGAATCGCCAAGGGGCTGCGGCTCGAATCGACGGATACCGCCTTGCGCGCCGGGCCCGCCGGGGCGCCCTCGGTGCGGGGCACGACGCTTGCGCTGGTCATGGTGATGGCCGGGCGGATCGCATACCTCCCGGAACTCTCCGGAGACGGTGTCGACGAGCTCCCGGACCGGCTGGGATAGCCCAGCCGAGCCCCGGATTGCCGGGTGCGGGAGTCCGGGCCCGGGCTTCCTGTGCCGGCCCTGGCGACCAATAGGTCCGGCTACGTCCCGCAGTACGTGGTATAACGGCCGAAATCGATGGGCGCGGGCTCGGCGAATCGCTCGAATCCCGGGCGCTTGGTGTACGGAGCGGTGACGGCCTCGAGGAGCTCGCCGAACGGGCCGAGATCGCCTGACCCTGCCGCAGAGAGTGCCTCCTCTACGAGGTGATTTCTAGGAATGTAGAGGGGGCTCGCGGCGCGTATGGCCGCGGCGTCGGGGGCGAGTTCGAGCCACCGTGAGAGCCAGGCGTCGAGACGCTCTCGCTGGGGTACGAGCTCGAGGACGGCTTCGCGCTCGCCGGACTCGGCGACGTCGGCGAGCCGCCGGAAGAAGCGCGTGTGGTCCGGGTGCTCGGCGGCGAGTATCTCCTGCAGTTCGGCGAGGAGGTCGGCGGGGGAGTCGGCGCCGTCCGCCGTCATGGATGGTTCTGGCCCGTCCCGAAGTGCGTCTTCTCCTGCGCCCTCCAGACCCACCTTGGCCGCCATCCGCCGGCGCCACGCGGAGGTGTACAGCGGGCCGAAGCGCTCGAGGTGCTCGCGCGCGAGGTCGATGCCCGCGTTGGGGTCCTCGGCGAACAGCGGGACCAGCGTCTCGGCGAGCCGCGTGAGGTTCCACAGCGCGATGTTCGGCTGGTTCCCGTACGCGTACCTGCCCTGGTGGTCGATGGAGCTGAACACCGTCTGCGGGTCGACCTGCTCCATGAAGGCGCAGGGCCCGTAGTCGATGGTCTCGCCGGAGAGGGTCATATTGTCGGTGTTCATGACGCCGTGGACGAAGCCGAGGGTCATCCACCGTGCGACGAGCTCGGCCTGGGCCTCGACGACCGCGTCGAGGAGCGCGAGGTAGGGGTTCTCGGCGCTCGCGGCAGCAGGGTAGTGGCGTTCGATGGCGAAGTCCGCGAGGCGGCGGACGAGGTCTTCGCCCGCGGCAGGCTCGCTCGCGCCGGGCGTTCCCGAGTCGCCGGTCTGCCCCGCCTTTCCATCCGCTCCCGACTCGCCGTCCGTTCTCGCCTCGCCGGCCTGCGCGCGGCTCGCTGCCGCCTGCCCTTCGAAGACCCGCGCGAACTGGAACGAGCCGACCCGCAGGTGGCTCGCGGCCACGCGCACGAGCACGGCGCCGGGCAGGGGCTCCTCCCGTTGCACGGGCAGGCCTGTGGCGATGACGGCGAGCGCCCGTGTCGTCGGGACGCCGAGGGCAGCCATGGCCTCGGAGACGAGATATTCGCGGAGCATGGGTCCTAGGGCGGCGCGGCCGTCGCCCATCCGAGAGAAGCGGGTGCGCCCCGAGCCCTTGAGGTGGATGTCGCGGAGCCTGTTCGACGCGCCGGAAGGAGCGGCACCTTCGACGGTCTCGATCTCGCCGAGCAGCAGCGCGCGTCCGTCGCCGAGGTTCGGGTTGAACTGTCCGAACTGGTGTCCGGAGTAGCCCTGCGCGACGAACTTCCCTGCGCTGGGGTCCTGCCCGAGGAGGAACGCGAGCCCGTCCTCGGTGCGCAGCCACGCGGGGTCAAGGCCGAGCTCGTCGGCGAGGGCTTCGTTGAGTGCGACAAGCTGCGGCCGCGCGGGCTCCTCCGCAGCCTGCGGATACGCCATCTCCGGGAGAGCGTCGGCGAAGCGTGACTGCAGGTGCGGGGTGGTGCTCATGCACCCAGCCTACGAGCGGAGTGCCGGGCCGCCCTAGAACAGGGTGTTCGGGCGCACCTCGTTCGCCCAGTCCACGAGCCGGTAGCGCTGCGAGCGGGTCGGCATGTTGCGGGCGAGCGCGCGCAGCACGTTCTCCTGCCCGCTGCGCAGTCCGAAGTCGGTGAAGGGGACGCCGAGAAGCGGTGCCTGTGAGGGCCGCGGCTTATCGGTCTTCTTGATCCACTCGAGCGCCGTGCGCAGCACCACGAAGCGGGTCTGCAGCGCGCGGTGCTCGCCGGTGGGTAGCGCCGCCACGCGTCGCGCGGCATCGCGCAGGTGCCGCTCCTCGAGGTCCTCGACGCTTCGCCCCTCGCAGAGCAGCATGAGCGCCGTGAGCTGTGCGATGGCCCAGTAACGCGAGTTCATCGGCACATTGTCGAGCTCGGCGATCGCGGCGTCGGTCTCCCCGCGGGTCTGCAGCTGGCGGGCGAGGCCGAACGCGGAGGAGATCACCGAGCGGTCCGTGGACCACACGCGGCGGTACAGCTGCTCGGAGGCGCGCTGCCAGCGGGCGCGCTCGTCCTCGCCGGCGTAGCCGAGGATCAGCTCGGCGGTGGCGGCGAGCGCGAGCTTCGGGCCGGTCTCGCCCGGCATGGCGGAGAGCACCTGCTGGAAGCGGCGGTAGGCGCCCACGGGATTGCCCTCGAGCAAAAGGAGCACCCCGGCGTACCAGGCCAGGCGCCATTCGGTGTCGAAATGATCCCGCTCGCGCGCGAGGATCGTGCGCGCCGCGAGGATGTCGCCCACCTCGAGGTGCGCGCGGACCAGCGCCATGATGAGCCCGACCGACGGACCCTCCCCGGTCGCGCCGCCACGCGGCGCCGACTGCGAATCCTCGGAACGCCCGGCGCCCACGGATTCCCGTGAGGTTGCGAAGTCGGCCGTATGGGCGACTTCGGTGTGGACGTCGCTCGACTGAGACTTTCCGTCCACGGCGGCAGCTTGGGTGGGCACCGAGGGCGGTGTCATCGGCACGGACGGCGCCTGCGTGGGCATCGACGGCGGTTCCTCGGGGACCGAGGTCGCCTGGGTCGGCATGGAAGGCGCTTGGGTCGGGACCGAGGGCGCCTGGGTTGGGGCCGAGGGCGCCTGGGTTGGGGCCGAGGGCGCCTGTGTCGAGACGGAGGGCGCCTGCGTCGGTACGGACCCCGCCTGCGTCGGCATCGACGGCGGATCCATGGGCACCGAGTCCGCGGTCGGCTCGTCGCCCCCGCCCGGCGCGACCCGCTGCGCCTGGGTTTCCTGGCCGTGCTCGCCATGCTCGCTGGGCTTACCGGACCCGCCGCGATTTGCAGCGCCAGTGGCCCCGCCGGCCCCGGAATCCTCCGGACCCTCGACCCCGAAATCGCCGCCCGCCACGGCACCCGACTCGCTCAGCGCCAGGCTCCGAGAACCGGCCGAATCCTCTGTGGGCAGGCCCATCTTGGCACGTTCGTCGTCATACATTTTCTGCATGGTCTCGAGCCGTTCCTCCGGCGAGGCGAAGGAGACGGCGGTGAGCCGCTGCGCCGCCGGGTCGCCGGGCCGGATGAGCGGCGCCGGCAGCGAATCGACGAGCTCTGGCCCGGAGAGAGTGTGCACGAGGAGGCGGCCGTCGATCATCGCGTCGACGGGGCGGAGCGAGTACAGCGTGCCGAACGTCGCGCGCTGCGGCGAGAAGACCGAGGAGAACGCGGGCTGCGAGATGCCCGTGCGCAGCGCGACGACCTCGCGGAGCACGCCCATGAGCTGCCCGGCCATGCCCTCGGCGCTGCGGAAACGCTTGAGCGGATTGGGATCGGTCGAGTGCAGCAGGAAGCGGTACAGCGAATCGTGCTTCGCGAACAGCGGCTCCTCGAGCGGGGACGGGATGCCGTCGGCGTAGCGGCCGTTCTCCACGGGCAGCCGGCAGATCAGCGAGGCGAGCGTGCGCCCCACCGTGTAGAGGTCCGAGGCGACCGTCGGCCCCGTCCGCGCGACCTCCGGCGCCTGGAATCCGGGCGTGCCGTAGATGTAGCCGTACGCGCCGATGCCGGAGACCGCGCCCATGTCGATGAGCTTGACGTGCTCCTCGGTGAGCATGATGTTCTCCGGCTTGAGGTCGTTGTAGACCAGCCCCACCGAATGCAGGTAGTCGAGGGCTGGGAGCACCTCGAGGATGTAGGCGATGGCCGTCTCCACGTCGAGGACCCCACCAGGGGAATGACGGCGGACGTCCCGAAGGCTCGGCCCGCCAACGTACTCCATGACGATGTACCCGCCGTGGTTCGGCGAGACGGCCCAGTCGTCCTGGATGAAGTTGAAGATACGGACGATCGACGGGTGCGACAGCTCGGCGAGGAACTCGCGCTCGGCGATGGCGACCTTGCGCGCCTCCGCACGGTCGCCGTGGAGGATGCCCTTGAGCACGACCCAGCGGTCGGAGACGTTGTGGTCGATGGCGATGTAGATCCAGCCCATGCCGCCGTGCGCGAGGCAGCCCTGGACCTCGTACTGGTCGGCGACGATGTCCCCGGCGCGCAGCTCCGGCTCGGGCAGCGTGCCTTCGGAGTCGGCGATCTCCTGGGCGATCTTCGTCTCGCTCATGATCGCCGATTGCGGGTCACGAGGACTGATGTACGGCAGGTCGACGAGGCTCTCCGCCGCCAGCGAGGGCCGCGACTTCGGCTGGGCCGGCTTGCGCATGCGGAAGCGCGAGGTGGTGGCCTCGTGCTGCTTGCTCGAGGGGAGCGCCGATC
>NZ_DAINST010000037.1:22274-28776 GCF_036741115.1 Dietzia sp. | reverse complement strand
CTCCGTCGTGGTGCCCGTCGGCGCGGAGACCGCGGACAAGCTCGTCGAGAAGATCGCCGAGAAGACCAAGCAGCTCAAGGTCGGCCACAGCTTCGACTCGGAGGCGGACTACGGGCCGCTCGTCACCTCGCAGGCCAAGGACAACGCCGTCAAGTACATCGACGCCGGCGAGAAGGAGGGCGCGACCCTCGTCGTCGACGGCCGCGGTAAGGGCGCCACGGACTCCGAGTTCGAGGGCAACGCGCTCGACGAGGGCTACTTCCTCGGGCCGACGCTCTTCGACAACGTCACCAAGGACATGAGCATCTACACCGAGGAGATCTTCGGCCCCGTGCTCTCCGTGGTCCGCGCCGAGAACTTCGAGGAGGCCCTCGCCCTGCCCTCCGAGCACATGTACGGCAACGGCGTCGCGATCTTCACCCGCGACGGGGACACGGCCCGCGAGTTCGTCGACCGCGTCGAGGTCGGGATGGTCGGCGTCAACGTGCCGATCCCCGTGCCGATCGCCTACCACACGTTCGGCGGGTGGAAGAAGTCCGGATTCGGCGACCTCAACCAGCACGGACCGGAGTCCATCAAGTTCTACTCCAAGGTCAAGACGGTCACGCAGCGCTGGCCCTCGGGCGTCAAGGAAGGCGCCAGCTTCATCATGCCGACCATGGACTGACGCCGTAGGCCGCGCCCGCTGAGGGGCGTGCCCGTCATCCACCCACGACCATCAGGAGAGGCACAGCCGAGAATGGCGGAACTTTCCCCCGAAGAACAGGCGATCGTCGACGCGGCGGCCAAGTTCGCGCGCAAGCGCCTCGCACCCAAGGCGCTCGAATGGGATGCCGAGGGGCATTTCCCGAAGGACGAGATCCGCGAGGCCGCGGCCATGGGTGTGGCCGCGATCTACACGCGGGAGGATCACGGAGGTTCGGGGATGCGCCGGCTCGACGGCGTCCGCATCTTCGAACAGCTCTCCCGCGGCTGCGCCGCCGTCGCCGCGTACCTGTCGATCCACAACATGTGTACGTGGATGATCGACGAGTTCGGCACCGAGGAGCAGCGCGCGAAGTGGGTGCCGCGCCTCGCGAGCATGGAGGACTTCGCGAGCTACTGCCTCACCGAGCCGGGCGCCGGCTCGGATGCGGCGGCGCTGTCCACGAAGGCGGTGCGCGAGGGCGACGAGTACGTGCTTACCGGCACCAAGCAGTTCATCTCGGGCGCCGGGGACTCGGACGTGTACGTCGTCATGGCGCGCACGGGCGAGGCTGGGCCCAAGGGGATCTCGACGTTCGTCGTCACCAAGGACATGGCGGGGCTGTCCTTCGGCCCGAACGAGAAGAAGATGGGGTGGCACGCCCAGCCCACGCGGCAGGTGATCCTCGACGGGGTCCGGGTCCCCGCGGAGAACCTGCTCGGCGAGACCGAGGGGACGGGCTTCTCCATCGCGATGAAGGGCCTCAACGGCGGCCGGATCAACATCGCGGCGTGCTCGCTCGGCGCGGCGACCGAGGCGTACGCGCGGGCCGTCGAGTACGTGCGCGAACGCGAGACGTTCGGGACGCCGCTCTCCGAGCAGCCCACGATCCGCTTCGCGCTCGCCGAGATGGCCACGAAGCTCGAGGCCTCGCGGCAGCTCCTGTGGCGCGCCGCCCGCGCCCTCGACGACGCCGATCCCGACCGCGTCGAGCTGTGCGCGATGGCGAAGATGTTCGTCACCGATACCTGCCACGACGTCGCCGACCAGGCCCTCCAGCTCTTCGGCGGCTACGGCTACCTGCACGAATACGGAATGGAAAAGATCCAGCGGGACCTGCGGGTCCACCGCATCCTCGAAGGAACCAACGAGATCATGCGCATGGTCGTCGGTCGCACGGCCGCCACGCGCGGATTGGGAACACGATGAGCACAATCGCTTTTCTCGGACTCGGCAACATGGGCGGCCCGATGTCCGCCAACCTTGCCGCCGCGGGGCATACCGTCCGCGGCTTCGACCCCGCACCCGCCGCCCTCGAGGCGGCCAAGGCCGCCGGTGTGGAGCCGTTCTCCAGCGCCGAAGAGGCGGTGGAGGGGGCCGAGGTCGTGATCACCATGCTGCCGAACGGCGCACTGGTGGGGAAGGTGTATGACGACGTCCTGTCCCATGTCGCGAAGGGGTCCCTCTTTATCGACTCCTCGACCATCTCGGTCGCCGATGCCCGCGAGACCGGTGCCCGCGCGCGTGCGGCCGGGATGGCGCATATCGACGCCCCGGTCTCCGGCGGGGTCAAGGGCGCGACCGCCGGGACTCTCGCATTCATGGTCGGCGGCTCCGCCGAGGAATTCGGCGCCGCGAAGGACGTTCTCGAGCCTATGGCCGGGAAGATCATCCACTGCGGCGATCCGGGCGCCGGCCAGGCGGCCAAGGTGTGCAACAACATGATCCTCGCGGTGCAGCAGATCGCCGTGGGCGAGGCGTTCCTCCTCGCGGAGAAGCTCGGCCTGTCCGACCAGTCGCTCTATGACGTGGTCACCGGCGCCACCGGCAACTGCTGGGCGCTCGAGTCCAACTGCCCGGTTCCCGGACCGGCGCCCGCGTCCCCGGCAAACAACGAGTTCCGCCCCGGCTTCTCGGCGGCCCTGATGAACAAGGATCTCGGCCTCGCCATGGACGCCATCTCCGAGACCGGTGCGACAGCGCCGATGGGTACGGCAGCCGCCGCGATCTACTCCGAGTTCGCACAAGAGAACGGGGACAAGGACTTCTCGGCGATCATCACCAAGCTCGGCGAGTAGGGGAGCGAGGCCCGGCCGATTTGGCAGGTCGGGCCGATTCCGACGAAATCAAGCAATCATGATTGCTTTTTTCTCTAGGGACGGGCACAGTGGGATTCGTGAACCACGATGTGACCCACGCAACAGGATCCGATCTCGCCCAGGCGCTCTCCGTCCTCGACACCCTGGGTGAGGTAATCGAGTCCCTCGTCCTCGAGGCGGGGGAGGGCGGTTGGAGCGCCGCGACCCCGGCGGAGGGCTGGGACGTCGCCACGCAGGTGGCGCACCTGCACTGGACGGACCTCGCCTCGCTCGCGGCCATCTCGGATTGGCCGGCCTTCGACGCTCTAGTGGCAAAGGCGATGGACGATCCCGAGGGCTTCGCCGACGCCGGCGCCCTCGAGCTCGCCGAGCGGCCGCGCGAGGAGCTCCTCGAGGCCTGGCGCGCCGGGCGCGCGGAGCTCTCCGAGGCACTCGGCGCCCTCGATCCCGGCGAGCAGATCGCCTGGTTCGGTCCGCCCATGCGGCCGAAGACCATGGCCACCGCTCGGATCATGGAGACCTTCGCCCACGGCTACGACATCGCCGACGGGCTCGCGGACGGCTCGGTGCCGTCCGCCGCATACGCCCCCGGTACCTCGCTCGCCGGCCGCGCCCCTGGCCTCCTCGGTACGGCTGCCGAGGAGGCGGCGCTCCCGTTCGTCGCGCGGATCGGCCACAAGACGCGCGACTTCGCCTACTCCGTCCACGGCGAGCAGCCGCCGGCCGAGGAGTTCGAGCTCTCCTTCGCCGCTCCGGGCGGGGAGACCGTCACCTTCGGTCCTGCCGGCGCCGCGCAGGGCGTCTCCGGGCCGCTGCGGGATTTCTGCCTCCTCGTCACCCAGCGCGTCGCGCCCCGCGATACGGACCTCGAGGCGCGCGGCGCGGACGCGGAGCGATGGCTCCACATCGCGCAGTCCTTCGCCGGGCTGCCGGGCAAGGGCAGGGGATAGCGATGCCGGACAACGCGCCAGAAAACGGATCCCGGCGCATGCCCCGGCCCGATTCCTCTCGTCCCGTCCGCATCGGCAACTGTTCGGGCTTCTACGGCGACCGGCTCGCGGCCATGGAAGAGATGCTCCGCGGTGGCGAGCTCGACGTCATCACCGGCGACTACCTCGCCGAGCTCACCATGCTCATCCTCGGCAAGGACACTCTCCGCGATCCCGAACTCGGCTATGCGAAGACCTTCCTGCGCCAGCTGGAGACGTGTCTCCCCCTCGCCATCGAGAAGGGTGTGCGGATCGTCGCCAATGCCGGAGGGCTCAACCCTCGCGGGCTCGCCGCGAAGGTGCGCGAGCTCGCCGCCGAGCAGGGCCTCGACCCGGCAGTCGCTTCGGTGGCGATCGTCGAGGGCGATGACCTCCGCGATAAGGCGGCCGAGCTCGGCGTCCCCGGAGCGATCACCGCAAATGCCTACCTCGGCGGCTTCGGTATCGTGCGCGCCCTCGACGCGGGCGCCGCCGTCGTCATCACGGGCCGGGTCACCGATGCCTCGCTCACCGTCGGCCCCGCGGCGTGGTGGCACGGGTGGACGCCCGCGGACCTCGATCCCATCGCCGGTGCGATGGCCGCCGGCCACGTGATCGAGTGCGGCACGCAGGCCACCGGCGGGAACTACTCGTTCTTCGCGCAAGCCGGTTTGGATGACGGCGGACCGCGCGATCTCCTCTGGCCCGGCTATCCGATCGCCGAGATCGGGTCCACGGGCGAGTCGATCATCACGAAGCACGCGGGAACCGGCGGCGCCGTCACGGTCGGCACGGTATCCGCCCAGCTCTTATACGAGGTCGCCTCGCCGAGCTACCTCGGCCCCGACGCCACGCTCCGCCTCGACACCATCGCCCTCGAGCAGGCCGGCGACGACCGGGTGCGGATCTCCGGCTGCCGCGCCGATCCTCCGCCCGCGACGCTCAAGGTCGCCACCACGGCGATCGGCGGCTGGCGCAACGAGATCGCGCTCCTACTCACCGGCCTCGACATCGAGGCCAAGGCCGTGCTCTTCGAAAGGCAGCTCCGGGCTCGCCTCGACCCGCCGCCGGAGAAACTCGAGTTCCGCCTCGCCCGGACCGACCGCCCGGACGCCCCCACGGAGGCCGAGGCCTCGGCGACGCTCACCGTCGTCGCGCGCGACTCGGAATCCGAGCGCGTGGGCAAGCAGTTCTCGGGCGCAGCGGTCGAGCTCGCCCTCGCGAGCTACCCCGGCGCGACACCGACCGCACCCCCGGGCAAACCCTCGCCCTACGGCGTATACGTGGCGGCGCGAGTCCCCGCCGGCGAGGTCCCGCACCGCGTGGAGCTCCCGGGCGGCGAGCTCGAAGTGGTCGCGCCCTCCCCGCTGGCGGGGGAGCCCGCGATCGTCCCCGGCCCGGACGCCGAGACGCATTCGGCTCAGGCCGCCTCCGCCGGCGCCGCGGCGCGGACCGACGTGATCCACGCACCGCTCGGCAGGATCGCGGCCGCGCGGTCCGGCGACAAGGGCGGCGACGCGAACATCGGCGTGTGGGTCGAGGACCCGGCAGCGTGGCACTGGCTCCGCGAGACGCTCACGGCCTCCGCCGTCAGAACCCTCCTCCCGGAGACCCGCGACCTGGACATCGAGCGCTTCGAGCTGCCGAACCTCCTCGCAGTGAACTTTGTGATCCACGGGATCCTCGGGCGTGGCGTCGCCGAGGGCGCGCGCTTCGACCCGCAGGCCAAGGGCCTCGGCGAATGGCTGCGCTCGCGCTTCGTCGACGTGCCGCGCGAGCTCCTCCCACCCGGCTACACGCCGGAGGATGACGGCGCAGCCCGGCGCGCCCCCGGAGGTGAGCGATGAGCGAGAACGAGCGGTACTGGGACTCGGCACGGGCCCGCGGGCTAGCCGAGACGGTCACGGGCTTCGCGCGCCGTGAAATCCTGCCCCACCAGGACGAATGGGAAGCCGCGGGCGCCATCCCGCGGGAGCTGCACCGCGCGGCCGGGGACCTCGGCCTGCTGGGCGCAAGCTTCCCGCCCGAGGTCGGCGGCGAGGGCGGCGACATCCGCGATTCCATCGTCGTGTGCGAGGCGCTGCACGAGGCCGGGGTGTCCGGCGGGGTCTTCGCCTCGCTGTTCACGTGCGGCATCGCGCTCCCGCACATGGCGCAGGCGGGCGCGCCCGAGCACATCGAGCGCTGGGTCCGCCCGACCCTGGCGGGGGAGAAGATCGGTTCCCTCGCGATCACCGAACCCGGCGGCGGCTCCGACGTAGGTCACCTGCGCACGCGTGCCGTCCGCGACGGGGACGAGTACGTGGTCGACGGCGCGAAGACGTTCATCACCTCGGCGACGCGCGCGGACTTCCTCGTCGCCGCCGTGCGCACCGGCGGCGAGGAGCTGCGTGGGGCGGCGGGACTCAGCCTGCTCGTCGTCGAGCGCGGTACGCCCGGCCTGCACGTGTCCTCGCCGCTAGCGAAGATGGGCTGGCGCGCCTCGGACACCGGGGAGATCGCCTTCGACGATTGTAGAGTCCCGGCCGCGAACCTCGTGGGCGAGGTGAATTCCGGCTTCGCGCACATCGCCGGGGCGTTCGTCACCGAGCGGATCGCGCTCGCAGCGCAGGGGTATTCGCACGCGCAGCGTTGCCTCGACCTCACCCTCGACTGGGTGCGGCAGCGCGAGACCTTCGGCGCCCCTCTCATCTCGCGCCCGCAGATACAGGACGCCCTCGCCGAGATGCACCGCCGCATCGACGTCGCCC
>NZ_DAINST010000037.1:20751-22264 GCF_036741115.1 Dietzia sp. | reverse complement strand
CGAGGTCGTCTCCCACATCTCGGCCGCCCTCGTCCACGGTCTGCCGGTCGCCTACCCGGTCACGCACCAGGTCGAAGTCGTGCGTCCCGGCGTCAACCGCCGGTACCCGAGTCTCCACGTCCGCGGCACGACGATTCCCGCTGCGCACTGGCAGCGCGTGGGCGGGATGCGGTTGACGACGCTCGAGCGCACCCTCGTCGACGTCGCCCGCACGTACACCCGCCACGTCGCCGACCTCTACGTCGACGGACACGACGCCATCGCCGAGGTGTGCCACGCGAAGAACACCTCGGTGGAGTGCGCCGAATGGGTCGCGGACAAAGCGCTCCAGCTCCACGGCGGCCTCGGGTTCATGGAGGACACCGAGGTCAACCGCCAATACCGGGACGTCCGCCTGCTCGGAATCGGTGGGGCCACCACCGAGATCCTCACCACCCTCGCAGCCCGCAGATTGGGGTTCGATCGATGACCATCCTCACCTCCACCCTCGATTCCCGCTCCGAGGACTTCCTCTCGGCGCGCGAGACGATGCTCGACCGCTGGGACGAGATCGCCGACGAGCACGCCAAGGCCCTCGAGGGCGGCGGGCCGGCGAAGATCGCCCGGCACCGCGAGCGCGGAAAGCTCACCGCGCGCGAGCGCATCGAATCCGTCCTCGACCGCGGCTCGCCGTTCCTCGAGATCGGCGCGCTCGCCGGATGGGGATCCGATTTCCACGTCGGTGCATCGGTGATCGCCGGCATCGGCACGGTCGCCGGCACCGAGGTGATGATCGTCGCCAACGACCCCACCATCCGCGGCGGCACCTCGAACCCGTGGACGCTGCGCAAATCGCTGCGCGCCAACCATATCGCGGAAACCAACCGGCTGCCCGTGCTCAGCCTCGTCGAGTCCGGCGGCGCCGATCTGCAGACGCAGAAGGAGGTCTTCGTCCCGGGCGGGCAGCTCTTCCGCGACCTCACCCGGCTCTCGAAGCAGGGCATCCCCACGATCGCCGTGGTGTACGGGAATTCCACCGCCGGCGGCGCGTATATCCCGGGGATGAGCGACCACACCGTGCTCATCGACGGCCGCTCCAAGGTGTTCCTCGCGGGGCCGCCGCTGGTCAAGGCCGCGACCGGGGAGATCGCCGACGACGAGACCCTCGGTGGCGCCCTAATGCACGCCCGCGCGTCCGGACTCGGCGACTACCTCGCCGCCGACGAGCTCGACGCCGCGCGCATCGCCCGCGGCATCGTCCGCCGCAGCGGGCACCGAAAGCGCGGTCCGGCGCCGCGGCCGGGCTTCGCCGAGCCCCGCTTCGACCCCGAAGAGCTGCTCGGGATCGTCGGCGAGGACCTCAAGGTCCCCGTCGACCCGCGCGACGTGCTCGCCCGGGTCGTAGACGGCTCCGACTTCGACGAGTTCAAGCCGCTCTACGGCCAGAGCCTGGTCACCGGCTTCGCGCAGCTGCACGGCTACCCGATCGGCATCCTGGCCAACGCCCAGGGCGTGCTGTTCAGCCAGGAGGCGC
>NZ_DAINST010000037.1:0-20741 GCF_036741115.1 Dietzia sp. | reverse complement strand
ACGGGCCCTCGCTCGCCACGGGATGGGCCGAGATCTGCGGCTACCCCGTGGGCATCCTCGCCAACGCCCGCGGGATCCTGTTTTCCGAGGAGGCGCAGAAGGCCACGCAGTTCATCGAACTCGCCAACCGCTACGACCGGCCCCTCGTGTTCATGCACAACACGACCGGTTACATGGTCGGATCGGAGTACGAGCGCCGCGGGATGATCAAGCACGGCTCGATGATGATCAACGCCGTCGCTAACTCAACCGTCCCGCACATCTCCCTCATCACGGCCGCTTCGTACGGCGCGGGCAACTACGGGATGTGCGGGCGGGCCTTCGACCCGAGGTTCTTGTTCACCTGGCCGAGCGCGACGTGCGCCGTCATGGGCTCCGAACAGCTCGCCGAGGTCGTGACAACCGTCGCGGCAGGCGCCGCAGCAACACGCGGGACGCCCATCGAAGAGGCCGACCTCAAGGCGATGCGCGACTTCGCGGTCGCGCAGGTCGAGGAGCAATCGACCCCGCTGTTCCTGTCCGGGCTGCTCTACGACGACGGCGTGATCGACCCTCGGGACACGCGCGCCGTGCTCGGGCTTGCGTTGTCCGCGATCCACTCCGCACCCGTCGAGGGCACGGATTCCTTCGGCGTCTTCCGGATGTGAGGGGAGACATGAATGCAGACGAGAAGAGCGCAGTCGAGATGAGCCAAGAGAACCGAGACCGGGGCGCCGCACAGGGCGAGGCGACGGCGCCGTCCGCCGTCATCCGCCCGATCACGCGCGTGCTCGTCGCCAACCGCGGCGAGATCGCCCGCCGGATCATGCGCACCGCGACCGAGATGGGTATCGAGACAGTCGCGGTGTTCACCACCGCGGACTCCGACGCCCCGCACGCCACCGAGGCAGACCTCGCCGTCGAGCTCGCCGGCGACTCCCTCGCGGACACCTACCTCTCCGCCGAGGCCCTCGTCGACGCGGCCCTCGCCGCCGGCGCCGACGCCGTCCACCCGGGCTACGGTTTCCTCTCGGAGAATGCCGGCTTCGCGCGGGCCGTGGGCGCCGCCGGACTCGTATGGATCGGGCCCGACCCAGACGCGATCATCGCGATGGGATCGAAGATCGCGGCGAAGGAGCTGATGGCCGACGCCGGGGTCCCCATGCTCGCCGACCTCGACCCCGCGACCGTGGAGGAGCGGGAGTTCCCCGTACTGGTCAAGGCGTCCGCCGGGGGCGGCGGTCGCGGAATGCGCGTGGCCCGCAGCCGGTCCGAGCTCGCCGAACAGGTCGAGCGCGCCCGCGACGAGGCGCGCCACGCCTTCGGCGACGACGCCGTGTTCTGCGAGCGCTACCTCGAGCACGGGCACCACGTCGAGGTGCAGATCATGGCCGACCGTCACGGTGCGGTGTGGGCGGTGGGGGAGCGCGAATGTTCGATCCAGCGTCGCCACCAGAAGATCGTCGAGGAGGCGCCCTCGCCGCTCGTCGAACGCCAGCCGGAGATGCGCGAGGAATTGTTCGAGGCCGCGCGCTCGGCGGCCCTCGCCATCGGCTATGTCGGAGCCGGCACGGTCGAGTTCCTCGCCAACTGCGATGGAGAGTTCTTCTTCCTCGAGGTCAATACCCGCCTGCAGGTCGAGCATCCCGTGACCGAGGCGACGAGCGGGCTCGACCTCGTGCGACTCCAATTCGATGTCGCCGCTGGAGAGCCGCTACCTTCCGCCGGGCCGCCCAGGACGCGCGGGCACGCGATCGAGGCGCGCGTCTACGCCGAGATCCCCGCCGCCGACTACCGGCCCTCGGCGGGCACCCTGTACGCCTTGGACCTGCCGGGCGGGGACGTGCACCGCTTCCGTTCCCCGCGCGGGGAGCGCTCGTACCTGCGCCTCGACTCTGCGGCCGGCGAGCGCCCTCTCGCCGTCGGCACGGATTACGACCCGATGATTTCCAAGGTCATCGCCTACGCGCCCCGCCGCGCCGAGGCCGCCCGGCTGCTCGCGACGCGGCTGCGCGGAGCGCGCATCCACGGAATCGACACCAACCGCGACCAGCTCGTCCGGATCCTCTCCCACCCGGATTTCCTGGCGGGGACCGCGTCGACTGCGTTCCTCGCCGAGACCGGCGGGGACGTGCTCGCGCCTGTAGTCGAGGGCGCCGCGCTCGGGCGCTGCGCGCTGGCCGCGGCGCTCGCGGTCGAGGACGCCGAGGCGCGGGAGGAGAGCGGGCGGAGCGAGCTCGGCTCCGGCAATTCCATCGCCGCCGGGGACGGGGCCGGGGCCGGGGTTGGAATCTGCGGCCGAGCCGCAGCATCGCCCCTGCGCGGCTTCCGCAATGTCGGCGCAGCCGGCCGCAACGTCGACCTTCTCCCTACGGCCGGCCCCGACCGCCCGGCCGTGCGGATCGAGATTACCGACCGCCGTTCCGCCGCCGCGCCGTCCTTCGCGCGCACGGCCTCGTCCCGCTTCCCGGATGACGGCGAAGGTGCCGTTCCACCCTGGGGCGCCGCGATCGTCTCCGGCCGCGTGACGCTCGCCGAGAGCCCGGGTGAGCCCTCCGGCGGCCCCGAGGGCGAATCCGCCGGAGCGCTCGGCGACGACGCGCTCGCCGCGATCCTCGGCACCCAGGGCGCCGGGTGGGGAGGCGTCCGCGCCGAAGTCCTCGTCCGCGATTCCGCAGGGGTCGACCGCCGGTACGTCGTCACCTCGCGCCGCGCGGGCGCGGGTGCGGGGACGTCCGCCGTCATGGGCGATGCGAGCGGGTGGGAGATCGACGTGGAGGGGCCCGAGGGGGCGACGAGATTCGCGCTCGCCCCGCGCTTCCCCGATCCCGACGCCGCGGCCGGCGCGGGCTCGCTGCTCGCGCCGATGCCCGGGAGCATCGTCCGGATCGCCGTCGCCGAGGGAGACGACGTCGCCGAGGGGCAGCCGCTGCTCTGGCTCGAGGCGATGAAGATGGAGCACACCATCGCGGCGCCCGCGGCCGGGATCGTCGGCGAGCTCGGGGTCTCCGTGGGCGAGAAGGTCGACGCGGGCCGGGTGCTCGTGCGCATCGACGATCCCGGGAGCGGGCCCGAGGGCGGGGCCCCGGAAGAACGCCCAGGTAGCGCCGGCTAGCAGCGGCAATCCCCTCGACACCAGTAGATCCGGAAGGACCGCCACGATGGCAACCACCACAGACACCGCCACGACCGCAGGGAAAACGCCCGTCGGCAACCCCATCATCGACACCGAAGAACAAGCCCAACTCCGCGAGCTCGCCCGCGATATCGGCAGGAAGTTCGGCTTCGCCTACGTCGCCGAGGCCTCGCGCACGAACACCCCGACCACGGAGCTGTGGGCCGCGCTCTCGGACGCGGGACTCATAGGCCTCAACCTGCCGGAGGAATACGGCGGAGGGGGAGCGGGGCTCACCGAGCTGTGCATCGCGCAGGAGGAGCTCTCGGCACAGGGCGCGGGCGCACTCATGCTCGTCGTCTCCCCGGCGATCAACGGCTCGATCATCGCCCGCTATGGCACCGAGGAGCAGAAGCGCCGCTACCTCCCCGGGATCGCCTCGGGGGAGAAGGTCGCGGCCTTCGCGATAACCGAGCCGGACGCGGGCTCGAACTCCCACGCGATCACCACCACGGCCACCAAGGACGGGGACCACTTCGTGATCCGTGGGCAGAAGACCTTCATCTCCGGGGTCGACCAGGCCGAGTGGGTGCTCATCGTCGCGCGCCTCTCCGATGCCGGGACCGGGCGCCTCCAGCCCGCGCTGTTCATGGTCCCCACCGACACCCCCGGGTTCTCGGCGACTCCGATCGACATGGAGGTGCGCCTCCCCGAGCGCCAGTTCCACCTGTTCTTCGACGACCTCCGCGTGCCGGCCGAGGCGCTCGTCGGCGACGGGGATACCGCGCTCACGATGCTCTTCGCGGGTCTCAATCCCGAGCGGGTCATCGCCTCGGCGATGGCCATCGGCAACGCCCGCTACGCGCTCGACAAGGCCGCCACCTATGCCCGCGAGCGCGAGGTCTGGGGGCGGCCGATCGGCGCCCACCAGGGGCTCGCGCACCCACTCGCGCAGTGCAAGATCGAGCTCGAACTCGCCGCGCTGATGATGCGCAAGGCCGCCGCCCTCGTCGATGCCGGGCTCGATGCAGAGGCGGGCGAGGCCGCGAACATGGCGAAGTACGCCTCGGGCGAGATCTCCGCGAAGGCCGTCGACCAGGCGATCCAGACGCTCGGCGGAAGTGGGCTCACCACCGATGTCGGGCTCGCCTCGATGCTCGCCGCCTCCCGGCTGCCGCGCATCGCGCCGGTGAGCCGCGAGATGATCCTCAACTTCGTCGCCCAGCACAGCCTCGGCTTGCCGCGCAGCTACTGATCCGCTGCGCGAGGGACGAATCGAATCGGAAGGTCGAGCAATGGCACACGGAGAACGGCCCCAGGGCGACGCGCAGGTCGATCCGCACGGCGAACCCCACACGGATCCGCCGGGGGAGCGGCGCCTCGCCGACGCTGTCCGCTACCGCACCGAGGGCTTTGCCGCGCACGTCACCCTCGACACCCCGCACAACCGCAACGCGCTGTCCTCGGCGCTCCTGCGCGGGCTCGGCGAGGCACTCGACGCGGCGGAGGCGGACCCGGCCGTCCGGCTCGTCCTCCTCGGCCACACGGGCGGAACCTTCTGCGCCGGCGCCGACCTCACGGAGGCGAGCGGCGCGGACGGGGCGGATGGAGGTGATCCCGCGGCAGCCGTCGCCGCGCGGACCCGCGCATTCCTCGGGCTCGTCCGCAGGATCGTGACGGCGGAGGTCCCTGTCGCCGCCGTGGTCGACGGCCACGCCCGTGCGGGAGGAGTGGGCCTCGTGGCCGCGTGCGACTTCGCGATCGCCGGCCCGCACGCCACGTTCGGGATCTCCGAGGTCCGTCTCGGCCTCGCCCCCGCGATGATCTCCCTGGCCCTGCGTCACCGCATGGGCCCGCGCGCGCTGGCCCGCGCGGCTCTCACCGGCCGCACCTTCGGCGGCGCCGAGGCCGTCGCCTCGGGCCTGATCACCGAGTTCGTGGATGCGGCGGGCCCGGCAGCTTCGGCAGGCGCGGCAGGCCCCTCCGCGGCCGCGGACCCGCCGGACGGCCGCCCCTCCGACGCCCGCGAGGAGCTCGTCGGCGCCCTAGTACAGTCGCTGGGGAAAAGCTCGCCGGCGGGCCTCGCGGCGACCAAGGCGCTGCTCGCGGCGCCACTGCTCGCCGATCTCGACGCCGAGGGCGAGCGCGTCGCGGAGATCTCCGCCGAGATGTTCCTCGGCGAGGACGCCGCGGAGGGGGTCACGGCATTCCTGGAGAGGCGGAGTCCGGCATGGGTGAGCGAAGCGAAGCCCGCACCGTAGGCGGTGCGGTCGCGCGGGGAACGCAGGGGGCGCGGGCTCCGCAGTCTTCGCAGCCCGCGAATCCCGCGCCGTTCGCGCGCCCGGATGCCGAGGAGCGCTCGCCGAAGCAGGAGCGCAGCCGGATCACCCGTGACAGCCTCCTTTCGGCGACGATCGAGATGCTGGCCGGCAGCGGATGGCCTGTGACGACGGTCGGCGCCGTCGCCGAGCGGGCGGGCGTCTCGCGTGGCGCAGCACAGCACCACTTCCCGACCCGCGAGGACCTCATGATCGCCGCTCTCGAGGACATGGTGATCAAGCGCAGCGCGCAGCTCGACGAGACCTTCGGCACCGAGCGGCCGGACACCGAGCCGGAGCGCACGCGCTCTGTCGTCCGGCACATCTCCGAGCACTTCACCGGGGACCTCTTCAAGGCCGCCCTGCAGGTGTGGACAGCCGCCTCCGCCGACCCCGCGCTGCGTGCCCGGATCGTGCCGAGCGAGGCCCAACTCTCGCGCCATCTCTACGACCTCGTCGCCACGACGCTGCGGGCGGACATGTCCGATCAGCGGACGCGAAGGATGATCCGCGCGACCCTCGATCTCGCCCGCGGGCTCGGGCTCGCGGAGGTCCTCATCGACGACGCCGCGAGGCGCGTCGGGGAGCTCGATGCGTGGGCCGAGGAGCTGGTCACGATCAAGCGTCTGCCCTGAATCGCGCGCCGGAGCGCGCTCGGGGCACAATGGAGAACGCGCAGGTCCGACAGTCGGCGGCCGAGGGCGAAGGGGCCGCTTTTGACCTCCCAACTGCGCATTGACTACGCTTTTACATCGTGCTCGCAATATGCGAGCGGGACGAACGCGAATCTCAGTAGGCCAGCGAGAGCGGCCGAGTCATTCCGGCGCGCGCGGAAACCGGGAAAATTGGCGGTAGCGCGCAGCGGGTGGCGAGCGTTCGGTTCCGCGAACAATATTTGTGCCCCATCCTTGCGAACCGCGAGTCCGGCCGCCGAAATGGCGGTGGGAGTCGCGGGGCGCACAAGAGAAAGTCGGTTTATGCCAACTATCAATCAGCTGGTCCGCAAGGGCCGCCACGACAAGACCGGGAAGACCTCGACGGCTGCCCTCAAGGGCAGCCCGCAGCGTCGTGGCGTCTGCACCCGCGTGTACACGACCACCCCGAAGAAGCCGAACTCGGCTCTCCGTAAGGTCGCCCGTGTCCGTCTCACCACCGGCATCGAGGTCACGGCCTACATCCCCGGTGAGGGCCACAACCTGCAGGAGCACTCGATGGTGCTCGTTCGTGGTGGTCGAGTGAAGGACCTCCCGGGTGTCCGCTACAAGATCATCCGCGGCTCCCTCGATACGCAGGGCGTCAAGGACCGCAAGCAGGCACGCAGCCGCTACGGCGCGAAGAAGGAGAAGTAATGCCCCGTAAGGGTCCCGCCCCCAAGCGCCAGCTCATCAACGATCCGGTCTACGGTTCGACGCTGGTCACGCAGCTCGTCAACAAGATCCTCATCGACGGCAAGAAGACCACCGCCGAGCGGATCGTCTACTCGGCTCTCGAGCAGTGCCGCGAGAAGACCGGCACCGACCCGGTCATCACGCTGAAGAAGGCGCTCGACAACGTGCGCCCCGCCCTCGAGGTCCGCAGCCGCCGTGTCGGTGGCGCGACCTACCAGGTGCCGATCGAGGTCCGCCCGGGCCGCTCCACGACCCTCGCCATGCGCTGGCTCGTAACCTTCTCGCGTCAGCGTCGTGAGAACACGATGGTCGAGCGTCTCGCCAACGAGATCCTCGATGCCTCCAACGGCCTCGGTGGCGCCGTCAAGCGCCGCGAGGACACCCACAAGATGGCCGAGGCCAACCGCGCCTTCGCCCACTACCGTTGGTGATCACGCGATGATCCCGGGGGTCGACCACCGGAGCCCGCCCGCCCCAGGCGGCGCATGCGGCTTCGGAGGCCGGCCCTCGCGGTCCTTTTCCCGGCGGCCTCCGGCTGTCGGAACCGGGCGTGCGGCGGACGCCGCACACTGCGCCCGGCGGTGGAACGCCCATCGGTGTAAGTCTCCGATGCTGCACGTAGCGGAGCAAGGCAGTATTCTGTATGGCTGGGAGTTCCACAGCTCTCCGCCGTCACGAATACGGCTGTAGAGAACGGCAAAAGACCAACCGAGGCCCACGGCGCGCACGCTCGCCCAGAAGGCCTCGATGACCAGACACGATCGGGGTAATTCCGTGGCACAGGACGTGCTGACCGACCTGAACAAGGTCCGCAACATCGGCATCATGGCGCACATCGACGCCGGTAAGACCACTACCACCGAACGCATCCTGTTCTACACGGGTGTCAATCGGAAGATCGGCGAGACCCACGACGGCGCGTCGACGACTGACTGGATGGAGCAGGAGAAGGAGCGCGGCATCACCATCACGTCCGCCGCCGTGACCTGCTTCTGGGACGACAACCAGATCAACATCATCGACACCCCGGGTCACGTCGACTTCACCGTCGAGGTCGAGCGTTCGCTCCGCGTGCTCGATGGCGCCGTCGCCGTCTTCGACGGCAAGGAGGGCGTCGAGCCGCAGTCCGAGCAGGTCTGGCGCCAGGCCGAGAAGTACGACGTGCCGCGTATCTGCTTCGTCAACAAGATGGACAAGCTCGGTGCGGACTTCTACTACACCGTGCAGACCATCGTCGACCGCCTCGGTGCCAAGCCGCTGGTCATGCAGCTCCCGATCGGTGCCGAGGACGACTTCGACGGCGTCGTCGACCTCCTTACCATGAAGGCCATCACCTGGCGCGGCAAAGTCGAGATCGGCGCGGAGCCGACCTACGAGGAGATCCCCGAGGATCTCAAGGAGAAGGCGGAGCAGTACCGCGAGCAGCTCATCGAGACGGTTGCCGAGACCGACGAAACTCTCATGGAGAAGTACTTCGGCGGCGAGGAGCTCACCCTCGAGGAGATCAAGGCTGCGATCCGCAAGCTCACGGTCAACTCCGAGATCTACCCCGTGCTCTGTGGCTCGGCGTACAAGAACAAGGGCATCCAGCCCATGCTCGACGCCGTGATCGACTACCTCCCGACCCCACTCGACGTGGGCGAGGTGCACGGCCACAAGGTCGGCGACGAGGAGACCGAGCTCACCCGTAAGCCGTCCAAGGACGAGCCCTTCTCCGCGCTGGCGTTCAAGATCGCCTCGCACCCCTTCTTCGGCAAGCTCATCTACGCCCGCGTCTACTCGGGTCGAGTGGCGCCGGGTGCCCAGGTCCAGAACTCGACCAAGGGCAAGAAGGAGCGCATCGGCAAGCTCTTCCAGATGCACGCCAACAAGGAGAACCCGGTCGAAGAGGCCACCGCCGGCAACATCTACGCGTTCATTGGCCTCAAGGACGTCACCACGGGTGATACGCTCTGCGATCTCAACGAGCAGATCGTTCTCGAGTCGATGACCTTCCCGGACCCGGTCATCCACGTCTCCATCGAGCCGAAGACAAAGGCCGACCAGGAGAAGCTCTCCACCGCCATCCAGCGTCTCGTCGACGAGGATCCGACCTTCACGGTCCGCCTCGACGAGGAGACCGGCCAGACGGTCATCGGCGGCATGGGCGAGCTTCACCTCGACGTCTTCGTCGACCGGATGAAGCGCGAGTTCAAGGTCGAGGCCAACGTCGGTCAGCCGCAGGTGGCCTACCGCGAGACGCTCAAGGGCACAGTCGAGAAGTACGACTACACCCACAAGAAGCAGACCGGTGGTTCCGGCCAGTTCGCCAAGGTCCAGATCCGACTCGAGCCCCTCGAAGACGAGAAGATCGAAGAGGGCGAGACCTACGAGTTCGAGGACAAGGTCACCGGCGGTCGCGTGCCGAAGGAGTACATCCCTTCGGTCAACGCGGGCATCCAGGACGCCATGCAGTACGGCATCCTCGCCGGCTACCCGATGGTCAACGTCAAGGCGACCCTCCTCGACGGCCAGTACCACGAGGTCGACTCGTCCGAGATGGCGTTCAAGGTCGCCGGCTCCATGGCGTTCAAGGAAGCCGCTCGCCAGGCGAAGCCGGTCATTCTCGAGCCGCTCATGTCTGTCGAGGTCACGACTCCCGAGGACTACATGGGCGACGTCATCGGCGACGTCAACGCACGCCGCGGCCAGGTTCAGTCGATGGAGGAGCGCTCAGGCGCCCGCGTCGTCAAGGCCTTCGTGCCGCTTTCCGAAATGTTCGGCTACGTCGGTGACCTCCGGTCCCGCACGCAGGGCCGAGCCAACTACTCGATGGTCTTCGGTCACTACGCCGAGGTTCCGGCCGGTGTGGCCAAGGAGATCATCGCCAAGGCGACCGGGGAATAGTCCGGTAAGGGAGTTCTGTTTCCCGGGGGTGCGCTGCACCTTTTGGGGAACGGGCGCCCTACCGGCGGCCTTCGGTCGAAACCTCCGGGTGGCCGCCGGAACGTGCCGTCTGGCACAGTAAGTAAGAATCAGTACAAGCTGAACCGAGATGTGCTCACGAACCACGTGGGCCCAATCCAGTCCAGGAGGACAATCAAGTGGCGAAGGCGAAGTTCGAGCGGACGAAGCCGCACGTAAACATCGGCACCATTGGTCACGTCGACCACGGCAAGACCACCACGACCGCGGCCATCACCAAGGTGCTTGCAGACGCTTACCCCGATGAGAACTCGGCGTTCGCGTTTGACATGATCGACAAGGCGCCCGAGGAGAAGGCTCGTGGCATCACGATCAACATCTCCCACGTCGAGTACCAGACGCCCAAGCGTCACTACGCTCACGTCGACGCCCCGGGTCACGCCGACTACATCAAGAACATGATCACCGGTGCGGCCCAGATGGACGGCGCGATCCTCGTCGTGGCCGCCACCGACGGCCCGATGCCGCAGACCCGTGAGCACGTGCTGCTCGCGCGCCAGGTCGGCGTCCCCTACATCCTCGTTGCGCTCAACAAGTGCGACATGGTCGACGACGAGGATCTCCTCGAGCTCGTCGAGATGGAGGTCCGCGAGCTCCTCGGTTCGCAGGACTTCGACGAGGAGGCCCCGGTCGTCCAGATCTCGGCGCTCAAGGCGCTCGAGGGCGACGAGAAGTGGACCAAGTCCATCGTCGATCTCATGGAGGCCTGCGACGAGTCCATCCCGGACCCGGAGCGTGCCACCGATCAGCCCTTCCTCATGCCCGTCGAGGACGTCTTCACGATCACCGGTCGTGGCACCGTCGTCACCGGTCGTATCGAGCGTGGCCAGATCAACGTCAACGAGGATGTCGAGCTCATCGGCATCAAGGACAAGGCCACCAAGACCACCATCACGGGCATCGAGATGTTCCGTAAGCTCCTCGACTACGGCGAGGCCGGCGACAACGTTGGTCTCCTCGTGCGTGGTCTCAAGCGCGAAGAGGTCGAGCGCGGTCAGGTCGTCATCAAGCCCGGCGCCTACACCCCGCACACCAACTTCGAGGGCCAGGCCTACATCCTGTCCAAGGACGAGGGCGGCCGTCACACGCCGTTCTTCAACAACTACCGTCCGCAGTTCTACTTCCGTACGACTGACGTGACCGGCGTTGTTACCCTCCCCGAGGGCACCGAGATGGTCATGCCCGGCGACAACACCGAGATGAGCGTCGAGCTCATCCAGCCGGTCGCGATGGACGAGGGCCTGCGGTTCGCCATCCGTGAGGGTGGCCGTACCGTCGGCGCCGGCCAGGTCACGAAGATCATCAAGTAGCATCCGCTACTCGATGGCCTAGTGCCACCGGCCCCTCGGAGCCTCGAGAGTCCCCCTCCCGCACTGCGGGAGGGGGACTCTCTGCATTTGTCGAGGACGCCGAGAGTGTGGACCTTCTGTGTTCCGGCGATCGCGCTGCGAGTTCTTTCTCAAACGGGACTCTCTGCGTGGAACCCGAAGGGCGCCCGCATAGGATGTGATCTGTCGGCGAAGACGGTCGTGCGACTCGGGGAGGGCCTGTGGGAGATCTGCGCACGTGTGCGCGCCCGGCCCGCTGGCACGCCGCCTCGGGCACGGGCTTCGAGGCGGCCCCCGGCGTTGTCCTCCTCCTCTCTTGTCTTCTGACGGCGATCGCCGCACATACCTCGGCCGGCGGCGTCGCCCCCGGTCCTGCAGGACTGATGATCACCGTCCTCCTGCTCGTGCCCATCGCCGCCGCCGTCAACAGGTACTCGCAAGGGCCGCTCGCGCTCGCCTGCGCCGGCGTGCTCGGCCAGCTCGTCGCCCACGTATCGATGAGCCTCGTGACCCCGATGCACGCGAGGCACGGCGGCTCTTCCGGGGCAGCGATGGCGAGCGCGCCGGGCGCGGGCTCGCCCGCGTTGGTCCCCGGCGCCCACGGCGGCGGGGAGGCGGCGAGCGAGGCCATGGCGGCCCTCGCCGCCGGCGGCAGTGCAGGGCACGCCGCAGCGGGTGCTGATGGTGCGGTGCAGGCGATGCCCGTGCACCCTTCGCTTCTGGAGATGGCGGGCGGGCACCTCGTCCACATGGGCGTGCCCATGGCGGCGGCCCACTTCGGTGCGGCCGTGCTCATGGCGTTCCTCGTCCCGCTCGCGCTCGTCGGGCTCCGCCGAGCGGTGAGTCGCGCCCGCCGCATTCTCCTGCAGCTCTGGACGCCGACGACGCCGCTCGCCCGTACGGTGCCTGCGCGCCGTAGGCTCGTCGTCCCCGAACTTCCGTACCTTGCGGTACTCGGCGGCCGCGCGCCGCCCGCGCTCTCCTGACCCCACACACCCTCGCCGGGTCCCGGTCCAACGTCGGGCACCGGATCCCTTTGCGGCCGCGCCCTGCGCCGTCATCCGCTCCCGCATTTCGCGGGAGAGAGACGCGTGCGCCCGCGCCGATACGCCGTCGATGCCCGCGTGGCCTACCGCGCCGACTCCTTTACGGAGTCCGCGCAGAGGCCGCGCCGGCGGCCCGCGCCGATCGACGGCCGGCAGTGGCCAGCGCCGACGCGCCGTGGCGGTCGCCCTCTCAGGAGAATTCCATTGACGCACGACCTCTCCGCGCCGCCCGAGCGGCGCGACCAAGCCCCACCCAAAACTGAAACCGATGCCGCATCGCCGAAACCAGGGGACAGGGGAGCGGCGGACCCCGGCCGGTCCGCTGCCGCGTCCCTTCGCCGCCTCGCGCTGCGTGTCCACTTCTACGCCGGCGTGCTCGTCGGGCCCTTCCTCCTCGTCGCCGCGCTCACCGGCTTCTTCTACGCCCTCGCGCCGCAGGCGGAGAAGGTCGTCTACCACTCGTGGACCACGTCGCAGAGCGAGGAGATCAGGGTTCCGCTGGGAACCCAGATCGCCACGGCGGAGCGCGAGTTGCCCGACTTGTCGCTCTCCTCGGTGGTCGTCGGATCGCCGGGGCAGAACACGCGGGTGCTCTTCGACGATCCGCAGCTGCCTTCGAGCTCATATACCCGCGTGGTGTTCGTCGATCCCTCGACGGGCGATGTCCCGGCGGTGTCCGTGCAGTACGGCAGCGGGCAGGCGCTGCCGTTGCGCACCTGGCTGTCGGAGGTGCACCGCAGGCTGCACCTCGGCGAGCCCGGCCGGATCTACTCCGAACTCGCCGCCTCCTGGCTCGCGCCCATCGCGCTGTTCGGCCTCTACATTTGGTGGGATCGCCGTCGCCGATCGGGAGCGCCGCTGCTGTGGCTGCGCCGCGAGCGCTCGGGCGCGCGCTGGTGGGGCGGTCCCTCGCGCGCGGGACACCGTAATCGGCACGCTGTGCTCGGGGCTTGGATTGCCATTGCGCTCCTAGGTCTTTCGGCGACGGGTCTCACGTGGTCCCTGTTCGCGGGCGAAAACGTCTCCGGGCTGCGTGCGGCGGCCGGCTGGGAGACGCCGTCCCTCGGTGGCGGCGGAGAGCACGCGGGACACTCGACCGCCGCCGGCGCGGAGGCCTCGGGGAGCGACGGGCCGGATGCACAGGGCATGCAGGACGCGCAGGGCATGCAGGATATGGAAGGCGTGGACGGCATAAACATGCCCGGAATGGACATGCCGGGCATGGGCCACGAGCAAGCGATGGAACACCACCCCGCGATGCCCCCGGCGGACGCCCCTGCGACAGTGCTCCGATCGTCGCTCGAGGCCGGCCTCTCCCTTCCATTGCAGCTGACGCCGCCCGCCGCAGAAGGCGAAGCCTGGGACGTCGCCGAGACCCGCCGCTCGTACACGGCGGGACCGGACTCGGCGCGAATCGATCCCGCGACCGGCGGGGTGGTCGACCGCCTCGACTTCGCGGACTACCCGGCGGCCGCGAAGCTCGCCGACTGGGGAATCCGCGCGCACATGGGAATGCTGTTCGGCGTCGTCAACCAGCTTCTTCTGGCGGCGGTCGCCGCGTCGCTCTGCGTGGTGATCGTGCGGGGCTACGTCATGTGGTGGAAGCGCCGCCCAGGGGCAGGCCGCGCCTGGGGAGCGACGGAGACCCACCGGCCGCTACGGCTGGGCAGGGCACCCGCGCCGGGGGCCTTCGTCGCGCTCGCGCGCTCCCACCCGGTGCGGACCGGGATCGCGGCACTCCTCGTCGCGGCGATCGGGTACTTCGTTCCGCTGCTCGGGCTGAGTCTCGTCGCGTTCCTCGCGATCGACCTGGTCGTGAAGGGAGCGCGAAGGCTGGCCTCGAGCTGCCGGCTAGCTCGTGTTAACCGAACATGACGCCGTGCGCGGAGAGGAAATCCAGACGTTTCGTGGGCGCCTGAGGGGCGAAACAGTACGTCCATACTGTCGGAATCGTTCCGCTAAGGAACACGCTCAGGGCCTCGGCCCCACTCCAACGGAAGGAATCCCCATGGGTCTCGTGTCTGGTCTCGTCGGAATCGTCGGCGATCTGCTCCACCTCCTCCTCGGCGGCCTGTAGGCGTTTCGCCTCGCAGGTACCACCGGACCGCAAGGATCCGGATTCCATCGCGACACCATCGATCGCGGCACTGCGCCCGCCCCGAATTGTCGGGGCGGGCGCTCGGAGTTCCGCGTCCAGCGGGACCGGCGTCCGCCGCCCCGCGCCGAACCTACGAGCTCGACAGGTCCCGCGGGAGCTTCTCGGTCCGCACGAACACCTTCTGCGCGAGTGCCGGGGAGGAGAAGGACTCGGCAAGGACCTCGCCATTGACCAGCGCGGCACGCTCGAGCCGGTCGAGCGACACCGAGGGAGCGCAGAGCACCGAGATCTCCATTGTCGGGACGCCTTCGCGGTGGCGGACGCGATAGCCCGCCTTGTGTACGCCGTCGAGCTTCTCGAAGCTCTGTGCGGTGGCGCTGGCGACGGCGTGCACGTCCGAGGTGAGCTCTCCGTTCTCGTTCGCGCCCGCCATGACCCACGTGCCGATACCGCGGCGCGCGGACAGTCCGATGAGGGAGGCGAGCGCGATGATCGCCGAGATCGCACACGTGCTGCCGAGCGCCCACGGCCACCACGAGGCCTCGGGCCACGCTGTGATGTCGGGGACCCGTCCACCGGCGATGCGGTCGCGCATGGAGAAGAGGTCGAGGCGCCACGCGAGCACGAAGAGCCCGGCGAGCAGCACGACGAGCCCGAAGAAGAGCACCGTGAGGCGGGTGAGTGTCGAAGCCCTGGTGGTCATCGTCCCGTGATTCCTCTCATCTTGACGACGAGGGTCCGGTTCCCCTCGAGCGCTCCGACGATCGGCGCGATCTCCTGCCGGACGGCGAGCGCGACGTCCTCGGGATCCCTGCCGCCGGCGAAGACGGTGGACGTGATCTTCCGGCGGCCGACATAGGTCGTGGCGCCCGTGACACCTGAGACCCGTCCCGCCGCCTGTGAGCACAGCCGCGCCACCGAGGTAGGGCCGAGCCACAGCGCATTGTCGGTGCCGTAGCCAATGTGCGAGCGCGAGCGGGGGCGCAGCGCGGCGATGACCATGAGCAGCCCGATGAACGCCACGACGCCCGCGATCCACGAGAGCCAGCGCCAGTCGGCAGGGGCGTCGAGGCCCTTTTCGACCTGCGGGCCGAGCAGCGGCACCCAGTCCTCGCGGAGGGTCGCATACAGCTCGTAGCCGGCGAAGACGGCGAGTGCGAGCAGCACGAGGGAGAGGAGGACGAGCACGGGCCGGGCGGCCGGCGCCCGGCGCGGACGCTTCCCCTCGGCTGCCGCGTTCGGTGAATCGGCGAGCTGCTGGTTGGTGAGCACCGTCTTCGGCGCCTCGCGGCTGGCGGCGGGGTCGAGTTCGAACTCGCTCGCATCGGCCGCCGCGGGCTTCGGATCCGGATCGGGCGATGTGCTCATCGTGTCCTCCTCGGTTCGCTCGGGTGCCGCACCTGGGTCGCGGTGCGCGCCCGCTCCACGGTGGGGTGTGCCACGGGCTGACGGCGGGGTGCCGAAACCTTCTTGGCGACGAACACCGCGGGCTCCGCCGGGCGCTGCACGGCCAGCGGGCGGGGCGCGGAGACCTGCCGGACCCGCTCGGGCGCCGGGGCGGAGACATTCCGCACCGCCTCGGGCCGCGGCGCCGCGACGGACCGGACCCGCGCCGCGTCCGGTGCTGCGGGGACGCGCGGGGCGGCACGCTCGGCGACGCGCGGGTCCGCGATCGCGGGCGCGGCCGTGGGCTCCGGCGCGTGCGGATCGAGACCGGAGGCGACCTGGGGAGCGGGCAGCGGCAGATTGACTCTGTCGAGCGGCACATCGGAAGGGATCACGGCGCCGATGTGGACATCGGTCTGCACGCTGGAGGCCTGGGTGTGCTCGCGGAGAACGTGGCAGACCGTGTCCCGCACCGTCGCGGCGAGCTCGTCCACACGCACCGGCCACAGGCACGCGACGTGGACCTCGGCCGCGACCCGGTCGTGGCCGCGCGTCACCTCGACGCGCGGGTACGAGCGGCCGGTGATCCGGTTGAGGCCGGACGTGTGCTCGACGGAGCCGGACACGCCGAGCACCGCCTGCCGGACGATGGTCCGCAGTGCTCGTTCGGAGGCTTCCGTACTGCCGCGGGAATCGTCGCCGACGGTAGTGCCCGCGAGAGAGCCGCTATCCCCGTCCACGGCCGTGCCCGCGGAAGACTGCGGAGAGGTCGATGAGCCCGTCGACATGCGCGCCGGCTGCGCCGCCGATGGCGCCCAGCACGAGGGCGAAAAGGAACCCGACGAGTCCGCCGGCGATTCCCGCGATGGCGAGCAACAGCCCGATCACCGCGAATGCTGCGGTGTACTTCATGATGCCTCCTGGTGCCCTCGTGATCGACGAGGGAAGTGGTGGATGCCGAGTGGTCGATGCCGCTTCCGACGCTTCGGACTTCGGTGTTCGGTCGTTCTCTCGTGCGGTCTTGCTCTCCGGTGGCCTCAGCGCCGGCGCGTGATGAGCGTGAAGGCGACCGACGCCCCCACGGCCACGAGCCCTGCGGCGGCCGTCGCGATCACCGCGAGGGCCTGGTCCGCGGACTGCTGCGAGGCGCGCCGTGCCTCGGCCCTGTCGGGGGCCAGCCCGTGCTTGCGGTCGACCTCCTCGAGCGCGGCGATGAGCTCGTCCGCCGAGCCGCCGTGGTCCGGGTGGTGCGCGAGGACCGCGGCGCGCCTGTCCTTCTTGTACTGCATCGGATCCTTGGGCTCCCGCCGCTCAGCGCCCATCGCCGGACCCGCTCTCCTCGGCCGACGTCGCGTCGGATTCCGTGTCCGGCTCTTCTCCCGGCAGTTCGATGTCGCTGAACACGAGATCGAGCCGCCCGTCCCACTGCTCCGCGATGCGGGCGCGGATGTCCCGCTCGATGGCAGGAATGCTGCGGGACCCGTCTATGACGACGGACGCCGCGACCGCCCCGCCCCGCACGCTCGCGCGTCCCTGGGCCCGGGTGTCGCCGGCCTGCGGCGTCATACGCGATGCCGCGGTGAGGAACGCCGCCGCGTCGGTCCCCGAGAGGCGCGCGACGCCGGGCACCGAGAGGATCGCCGCCGTGGCGCGGTCCTCGGTCTCCGCGTTCTCCTGCGCCGGCGTGCGCACGCGGGAGACCGAGGTGGCGGTGGATACGTCGGATACGGCGAGGGTGCCCTGCTGTGCCGGGGTCACGACGCGACGGACCTGCGGCGCGCCGCCGCCGGGGCGGGGCGCCGCGGCGAGGTTCTGTGACTGGGTAGCCATGCGCATCGACCTACTGTGATCGGGGCCTGGGGGCGCCGGCGGTGCCGGGCCCCCGCCGACGGGGTGCGGAGCGTGCGTGCCGCGGGACTACTGCACGCGGGAGCGGGTCTCCGAGGAAGTGCCCTGGTCCTGCTCGTCCTCGTCCTCGTCGCCGGGGAGGAAGACGTCCGTGACCTCGATATTGACCTCGGTGACCTCGAGGCCCGTCATCCCCTCGACCGCCGCGATGATGTTCTGGCGGACGGCCTGGGCGAGCTCGTGGATGGCAACGCCGTACTCGGCGATGAGGCTCACGTCGATCGCGGCCTGGCGCTCGCCGACCTCGACGGACACGCCCTGGCTGACATTGGTGCGCGCGCCGGGGATGCGCTCGCGGAGGACGCCGACCATGCGGGCGGCGCCGCCGCCGACATCGTGAACGCCGCCGACCTCGCGGGTGGCGATGCCGGCAATCTTCGACACGACCACATCGGCGATCGTGGTGCCGCCCTTGGTGGTCTCGAGGGCGCCCGTGTCGGCGGACTTGCTGTCTGCCGCGGACGTGGACGTCGATGCGGACGAGGACGAGTTGGTGGCCATGAGTCGAACTCCTCGATGCTCGGCGTCGCGCTAGCGGCGCCTGATGGACAAGTGGTGATCGGTTAAACCGAGCCCCGCAAGACAATAAGGGTTGCGGCACTAGGCATTCCACTTCCGGAGTATAGAGAGGATCGGCATTGGCCAGCGGACACTCATGCGACCGTCTCGTGCGCCGTAACCCACTCGGCGCCCCTCGGCGTCTTCCTCCCTGCCTCGGCATGGAGCCTTAATAGAGACTACTGCCCCGCAGCGCGGTGCGTTGGCCGCTCGAGATGGGGGATGGGTCGGGACCTGTGGGGAGCCGTGGATGCGCGACCGGTTTCGGGGGCGCCGGAGTACTTCTCCACGGATTTGCCCGTGTTTTGGCCGTAGTGCATACTGGACCAGTTGCCTCGACATGGCGACCTCGAACGAATGCCCTCGGGCAGGGTTCGGGGCGTGATGGCGAGGCGAGCACGACCCGGGCAAACGGGTCTTTCGCGGGACACTCCGTTGGGATTCGTTTGCCAGAAAAGCGGAAGGGCGACACGCCCGACCGCGTGGACCAAGTCGTGACACATTCACAGCGGCAGCGGATCGGTTTCGGACCCGCTCGGACCAGGTTTCCCACGGGGAATCGTGTCCGGGAGGTTCTGCGTCGTCCGATGGGGAGACCCTCGCGGAGTGTGTTGTGCGAGGAGGTCCAGTCCACGACGAAGCACCGATGTACCTGGCTGGCGTTGTCGGGACGGGCGTTCACCGCCCGGCACCGGCCACGACATCAAGGACCGAATAACTGCTCCCGGGAACCCGGGGGTGGGGAGAAGAAGAGGACCAAGTGGCGGGACAGAAGATCCGCATCCGGCTCAAGGCCTACGACCACGAAGCCATCGACAAGTCCGCGCGCATCATCGTCGATGCCGTGACTCGTACCGGCGCAAACGTGGTCGGCCCGGTGCCGCTGCCCACCGAGAAGAACGTCTACTGTGTCATCCGCTCGCCGCACAAGTACAAGGACTCGCGCGAGCACTTCGAGATGCGCACGCACAAGCGACTGATCGACATCCTCGATCCGACGCCCAAGACCGTGGACGCGCTCATGCGAATCGACCTGCCGGGCAGCGTCGACGTGAACATCCAGTGATTTAGTCGCCGACCAATCTGTGCAGCGGAGAACGTGAACAATGAGTAATTCCGAGATCAAGGGGATCCTGGGCACCAAGCTCGGCATGACCCAGGTCTTCGATGACAACAACCGGGTCGTCCCGGTGACCGTCATCAAGGCCGGTCCGTGCGTGGTGACCAAGGTCCGCACCGAAGACATCGATGGCTACAACGCCATCCAGATCGCATTCGGCGCGATCGACCCGCGCCGGGTCAACAAGCCCGAGTCGGGCCAGTTCGAGAAGGCCGGGGTCACGCCCCGTCGCCATGTCACCGAGCTGCGTCTCCCGTCCGCCGAGGCCGCCTCGTCCTATGAGGTCGGCCAGGAGCTGGGTGTCGATATCTTCGACGGCATCGACTTCGTCGACGTCACCGGCACCTCCAAGGGCAAGGGCTACGCCGGCACGATGAAGCGCCACGGCTTCGCCGGCCAGGGCGCCTCGCACGGTAACCAGGCCACCCACCGCAAGCCGGGCTCCATCGGCGGCGCGTCCTTCCCGGGCCGCGTCTTCAAGGGCATGCGCATGTCCGGCCGTATGGGCAACGACCGCGTGACCACCCAGAACCTCAAGCTCCACAAGGTCGACGCCGAAGCCGGCGTCCTCCTCATCAAGGGAGCGATCCCGGGCCGCAACGGCGGCCTCGTGACGGTTCGCACCGCCGTGAAGGGTGGTGCCCACGCATGACCGCTACGGAGAACACCGTGAACCTTTCCCTCGACGTCCGCACCCCCGCCGGTAGCACCGACGGCAGCGTCGAGCTCCCCGCCGAGATCTTCGGCGTCGAGCCCAACCTGTCGCTCATGCACCAGGTCGTCGTCGCGCAGCTGGCTGCCGCCCGCCAGGGCACGCACGCCACGAAGACGCGCGGCGAGGTCGCCGGCGGCGGTCGCAAGCCGTTCCGCCAGAAGGGCACCGGCCGCGCCCGCCAGGGTTCGATCCGTGCGCCGCACTACGCCGGTGGTGGCATCGTCCACGGCCCGCAGCCGCGCAACTACGCGCAGCGCACGCCCAAGAAGATGATCGCCGCCGCTCTGCGCTCCGCGTTGAGCGACCGCGCCGCGAACGAGCGGGTCTTCGTGTTCACCGAGCTCGTCGAGGGCCAGACCCCGTCGACCTCCGGTGTGCGCAAGCTCCTCGCCTCGCTCTCCGACCGCAAGAAGACGCTCGCCGTCCTCGGTCGCGAGGACCTCGCCGCGTGGAAGTCCGTGGCGAACCTCGACAACGTCCACCCGATCGCGCCGGACCAGCTCAACACGTACGACGTCCTCAACGCGGACGATGTCGTGTTCACGGTCGAGGCTTTCCACGCCTACGTCGAGCAGGCCAAGCGTCAGCTCGCCGGCACGTCCGCCAAGGAGGCTGCCAAGTGAGCACCGTCGCCGACCCCCGGGACGTGATCCTCGCCCCGGTCGTCTCCGAGAAGGCCTACGGGCTGCTCGAGCAGAACGTCTACACGTTCCTCGTGTCCCCGTCTGCAAACAAGACCCAGATCAAGATCGCCATCGAAGAGATCTTCGGTGTCACGGTCTCGGCTGTGAATACCGCCAACCGCCAGGGCAAGCGCA
>NZ_DAINST010000036.1:17350-29995 GCF_036741115.1 Dietzia sp. | reverse complement strand
TTATCCCGGACTTCGACTGCGGTTTCGTCGACGGCCGGCGAGTCGGGTCCGGGCTCGACATCCGTCGAGTTGGATTCGGCATCGCCTGCGGACGGGGCGGGATCAGAGGGCAGTCCGGCCTCGGCGCGGTCCCAGATCTCGCGGTCCCACAGTCCGGCGCGCTTGGCCACGACCGTGGCGACGAGAGACTGGCCCGTGACGTTGACCGCGGTGCGGCCCATATCGATGATCGGCTCGATCGCGAGCAGGAGGCCGACGCCGGAGAGCGGGAGTCCGAGTGTCGAGAGGGTGAGCGTGAGCATCACGGTCGCGCCGGTGGTGCCCGCCGTGGCGGCGGAGCCGAGGACCGACACGATCATGATGAGCGCGTAGTCGGTGAGCTGGAGCGGTATCCCGTAGAACTGCGACACGAAGATCGCCGCGATCGCGGGATAGATGGCGGCGCAGCCGTCCATCTTCGTAGTGGCGCCGAGGGGGATGGCGAACGAGGCATACTCGCGCGAGACGCCCATCGACTGTTCGGTGACCCGCTGGGTGACGGGCATGACGCCCATCGAGGAGCGGGTGACGAAGCCGAGCGAGGTGACCGGCCAGACGCGGCGGTAGAACCCGATGACCGGAATGCGCTGCGAAAGGAGCACGAGTGGGTAGATGACGAGGAGGACGATGGCGAGACCCACGTAGATCGCGATGGCGAACTTCGCGAGAGAGCCCAGCGCGTCCCAGCCGTAATCTGCCACGGCGTGCCCGATGAGTGCCGCCGTCCCGATGGGCGCGAGGCGGATGACCCACCACAGCACCTTTTGCACGATGGCGAGGAAGGACTCGGTGAACTTGAGGAACGGTTCGGCCGTGGGGCCGACCTTGACCGCCGCGACGCCGATGACACCGGCGATGACGAGGAGCTGGAGGACGTTGAAGCTCAGCGTGGTTTCGTCGCCCGACGTCGACGCGCCGAGGCCGAGGATGTTCTCGGGGACGACGCCCTGGAGAAATGCGAGCCAGCTGCCCGTGCTCTCGGGTTCGGCGGCCGCACCCGCGTCGACGCTAGAACCCACGCCGGGGCGAATGATGAGACCGACGCCGATGCCGACGAGCACCGCGGCGGCGGCGGTCAGCATGAACCAGCCGATCGTGCTCACCGCCAACCGCGCGGCGTTGGTGACCTTGCGGAGGTGTGCGACCGAGGTGATGACCGCGGCGAGCACGAGCGGTGGGACCATGACCTTGAGGAGCTGGACGTACGTATCGCCGAGACCTTTGAGAAGGCCGCCGAGCGCTCCGTCCGAGCCCTGCGCGCGAGCGATGAGTCCGAGGATCAATCCGATGACGAGGCCGGTAAGCACCTGCGCCCCGAAGCCGGTCGCCCACTTCGGCAGCGGCAATCGGCGCTTCCTCTCGGCCGTGCCCGCAGGCGCGACCTCTATGTTCGCGTTGGCCATATCCAACCTCTTCCCATGCCGAGTCTGCGTGTCGATTCCGATCCACATTTCGAATCCGTCCGGGTCCAACCATCAGGAACCGACACGAATTCCGGTGTCGCCTGTGACATTTCAGACAGATCTGTCTACTTGGGGAATCGCGGATCGACGGGTCGATTCCGGGGTGGACCCGGCGGCGCGGCGGGCATGCCGGAATAGCCCGGTTTGCCGGAGTAGCAGGGAATGCCGAAATAGCGAAGAGCCGCCGAATCGGAATCCGATTCAGCGGCTCTCCGCGTCCTGTGGTCGGGCTGACAGGATTTGAACCTGCGACCACTTGACCCCCAGTCAAGTGCGCTACCAAACTGCGCCACAGCCCGTCCGTCGCGCTGGCGACGAGACAACTGTAGCGGATACGTGGAACGCGGCCCAATCCGGGCGCGGCCCGGACCCGACCCGACCCTCGCGAGCGATTTCGTGCCCCGGTAACCCGGAGGCGTGGGCCGGGGAATCTATAGACTGGCCGGGGTCGAATCAGGGAGGTCTAGTGTCTGCAGTCGATACGCATTTGGTCGGAGTCTTCGAGGACGTCGTCCGGCGGAACCCGGGAGAGCGCGAGTTCCACCAAGCCGTGCGCGAGGTTCTAGAGTCCCTCGCCCCGGTCGTGGAGAAGCACCCCGAGTACACCGAGGCCTCGATCATCGAGCGGATGTGCGAGCCCGAGCGGCAGATCATCTTCCGCGTGCCGTGGGTCGACGACGAGGGGAACGTCCGCGTCAACAGGGGATTCCGAGTCGAGTTCAACTCGGCGCTCGGCCCCTATAAGGGCGGCCTCCGCTTCCATCCGTCGGTCTACCTCGGCATCGTCAAGTTCCTCGGCTTCGAGCAGATCTTCAAGAACTCCCTCACCGGCCTCCCCATCGGCGGCGGCAAGGGCGGGTCGGATTTCGATCCGCAGGGCCGCTCCGACGGCGAGATCATGCGCTTCTGCCAGTCGTTCATGGCCGAGCTCCACCGCCACATCGGCGAGTACACGGACGTGCCGGCCGGCGATATCGGCGTTGGGCTCCGCGAGGTCGGATTCCTCTTCGGCCAGTACAAGCGGCTCACTAATAAATACGAGTCCGGCGTACTCACCGGCAAGGGACTCAACTGGGGCGGCTCCCTCGTCCGTACGGAGGCCACGGGCTACGGCACCGTCTTCTTCGCCGCCGAGATGCTCAAGGCCAAGGGAGACGACTTCGAGGGGAAGCGTGTCGTCGTCTCGGGCTCCGGCAATGTCGCGACGTACGCGGCCGAGAAGGTCCACCAGCTCGGCGGCACCGTCATCGCCTGCTCGGACTCCGCCGGTTACATCGTCGACGAGAAGGGCATCGACGTCGACGAGGTCAAGGACATCAAAGAGGTGCGCCGGGGCAGGATCAAGGAATACCTGGAGAAGCACCCGCACGCGTCCTATGTCGCAGGCGGCAGCATCTGGGACGTGTCCTGCGACATCGCGCTCCCGTGCGCCACGCAGAACGAGATCGAGGAAGACCACGCGATCCACCTCGTCAAGAACGGTTGCGTGCTCGTCGCCGAGGGCGCGAACATGCCGTGTACCCCCGAGGCGATCCACGTGGTCCAGGACGCGGGGATCCTCTACGCCCCGGGCAAGGCCGCCAATGCCGGCGGCGTCGCGACCTCGGCCCTGGAGATGCAGCAGAACGCCTCGCGGGATTCCTGGTCGTTCGAGTACACCGAGGATCGCCTCCAGCAGATCGTGCGCGACATCCACAAGCGCTGCGTCACGACCGCCGATCAGTACGGGCGCCCCGGAAACTACGTCGTCGGCGCGAATATCAGCGGATTCACCCGAGTCGCCGAGGCGATGCTGGCCTTCGGCGTCATCTAGCGCCGGATCGGCGGCCCGAACTCGGGCCCGGTGCGCGGGGCCCAGGCCAAGGGTCCCAGCCTTGGTGCCAGCTCATGGGCCGCACGCCACTGGTCTGACGCCACGAATACGCGCACGGAAGAGGAGAGCGGATGCCGAAGAAGACGGCAGAGACCGAGCCGACGCCGCCGCGCGGCACCGCGCGGGAACGAGTCGTGGCCGACGTCGATGTGCTGTGCACGGGGCGCGACCTCGAGGGGGTCCGGGAGCTCTCCGACCTCGCCGCCATCCTCGTCGCCAGCGGGCACGTGAGCCGACCGGTCGGAGAGATTGTGGTGCAGCGCATCCGGGCCGACCTCGGATTCCCCGGGATCGGCGGGTATCACCAGCTCCGCGCTCTCGCGGTGCAGGCGCAGACGGCTGCGGAGATCGCCGAGCGGCCGCAGCCTGCGGTCCTGCGTTTTCCCGCTCGCGGGGTCGCCGCCGAGTATCGGCGCAGGCTCCTCTCGCAGCGGAACGCCTTCGTCTCGGGCGGCGGGTATTTCCCGAGCCGTGGCCGCGATATCCGGGCGGCTCGCCGTCGGGGCGTCTATCTCGACCAGGACCAGCGTGGCGAGCTCTTCGACGCGCTCACGCTCACGCCCACGGTGCGCGCGGTGCCGCCGCTGCCCAACACGATCAACGGTGCGCGCGCGTGGATCCGCGACGTCGGCCTCGACCAGTTCGACGCGCTGTTCTCCGGCCAACGCCGTACGGGCGAAGGCGGCGGGCCCCGCCAGGGGAACGGTGGGCGTGGCGGTGCGGCGCCCGCAGGCGGGGGCCAACCCGGCTATGACGGCGGAGGTCCCGCGAACCAGTGGACGACCCCCGGCGCCCCGGCCGCGGGACGTCGTCGCGATGCTCGGCACGGCGGCTTCGGCGGACAGGCCGTTCCTTCCGGCGTGCGGACGGCCGCGCTGCCGGAGATGTACACCGCACTCATCCTCGAGGCCGGTGTTCTCTACGACCGGCTCCTTCTCGCCTACCACCACGGCGGCAGCGCGACCGATGAGCTCCGCCTGCAGTTCAATGCCGAGGAGGAGCTCTCGCAGATCTCCGCGGACACCATCCAGCTCCGCCAGGCGGTCTCCGTGGTTCCGCGCGCAGAGCGACCCGGGACGACGGGCTTCTCCGCCGCGACGGGCCTCGGCCCGTCGTTCGACGAGGCGTGGGGCGAGATCGTCGACAGGGTCGGCGTGTTCCGGGAGCTCGTCGAGCTCGCCGAGAATCAGGCGAAAACGGTGATGGAGGATCGGCGGAGGGCCGCGCCTCGCGTCGACCGCGTGCCCGGGTACCCGCCTACGCCACCGCGCGGCGGACAGCCGCCCGTGGGCCCGGGCCAGAGTCCGGCCTCGCGCCGCAGGATCGATACGGCGGCCAGCGAGCTGATGTCGTCCGCGGGGCAACGGCAGGTCTCCATCGACTCGATGCGGCGTCTGCGCAACACGCTTCGCCGACCGCAGGGGCCGATCGTACCCGGCGGGCCGAATGGCCCGGGAGGCGCGGAAGAAACCGGAGAACCGGGGGCCGGGGGACCGGATGGTAGCTAGCGGAGGTGCCGAGTGGGATCCCAGCCTCCCATTGCTCACGGCGTCCCGCACATAGACTGACGACCGACAACGAACGAATGATCTCGGGAGTACGACGACGTGGCAATGAAGACCGGCCTGTGGAAGATCCTCGGTGCCTCGCAGAAGAAGGACACCAAGAAGGCCAAGAGCTCGATCGACGCGTCGGCGGAGTTCGAATCGTGGGCGGCGGGCCTGCCCACCGAGAGTTTCGCCGACGAGGCGCACGCGCTCGACCTGTTCGGCGACCCCGCACCCGATGAGCCGAAGTTCCTCGCCCTCGTTCGCGAGGCCGCCGAGCGCTCGGTCGGGCTCCGGCCCTTCGACGTGCAGCTGCAGGGCGCGCTGCGGATGTTCGCCGGCGATGTCGTGGAGATGGCCACCGGCGAGGGCAAAACGCTCTCGGGTGCGATCGCCGCGGCCGGCTACGCGCTCCAGGGGCACACCGTCCACCTCATGTCGGTCAATGATTACCTGGCAAGGCGCGATGCCAAGTGGATGGGCCCGCTGTTCGAGATCCTCGGCCTCTCGGTCGGATACGTCACCGAACACTCGACCCGCGAAGAGCGCAAGGCCGCCTACTCGGCGGACGTGACCTACGGCTCGGTCTCCGAGATCGGCTTCGACATCCTCCGCGAGCAGACCATCACGCGACCAGGCGACCTGATCCGGCCGATCACCGACGTGGTCATCGTCGACGAGGCCGATTCGGTACTCGTCGACGAGGCGCTCGTGCCGCTCGTGCTCGCCGGCTCGACCTCGGCCGAGGCGCCCTCGGGCGAGGTGTTCGCCGCGGTGCGCCGGCTGCGCGCCGGCCGCCACTACGAGACCGACGCCGAGCGCCGCAACATCTTCCTCACCGAGGACGGGGCCAGGGCGATCGAGAACGAGCTCCACATCGCCGACCTCTACGATGCCGAGCACGTGGGCACGACCCTCGTGCAGGTCAACGTCGCCCTCCACGCGAACGTGCTCCTTCGGCGCGACGTCGACTACATCGTCCGCGACGGACGCGTCCAGCTCATCAACTCCTCGCGGGGCCGAGTCGCCGAGCTTCAGCGCTGGCCCGACGGACTCCAGGCCGCGGTGGAGGTCAAGGAGGGGGTGGCGATCTCCGAGGCCGGCAAGATCCTCGACTCGATGACAGTCCAGGCGCTCATCGGGCGGTACAAGCGGGTGAGCGGGATGACCGGCACGGCGCTCGCGGCGGGTAACCAGTTCCGCGAGTTCTACTCGCTCGGCGTCTCTCTCATCGAGCAGAACCGCCCCAATATCCGTGTCGACGAGCCGGACGAGGTGTTCATCGACACCGAGCACAAGAACGCGGCGATCGTGCAGAAGATCGCGGAGGTCCACGCGACAGCGCAGCCGATCCTCATCGGCACCCAGGACGTCGCCGAGTCCGAACGGCTCGCCGAGGCGCTCGCGGCCGAGGGCGTCGAGGCGATGGTGCTCAACGCGAAGAACGACGCCGAAGAGGCCGAGATCATCGCCGAGGCCGGCAACGTCGGCAACGTCACCGTCTCCACGCAGATGGCCGGTCGCGGCACCGACATCAAGCTCGGCGGCTCCGACGAAGCCCGTCACGACGAGGTTGCCGAGCTCGGCGGTCTCTTCGTCATCGGCACGGGCCGCCACCGCACCGAGCGGCTGGACAACCAGCTCCGCGGCCGCGCAGGCCGCCAGGGCGATCCGGGCCGGAGCCTCTTCTTCTCCTCGATGGAGGACGACGTCATCGCCTCCGCCGTCGAGCCGCACAAGCTCCCCACGGCCCACGACAAGCTCACCGGCGAGATGCGCGGCGAAAAGCCGCGCCACCTCGTCGACCACGCTCAGCGGGTCGCCGACGGGCAGATGCTCGAGATCCACGCGAACACGTGGCGGTACTCGAAGCTCCTCGCGGAGCAGCGCGACATCATCGCCGAGCGCCGCCGGGAGCTGCTGCTCACGGAGAAGGCATACGAGGAGATGTCCGAGCACGAGCCCGATCGGATCGCCGAGCTCGAGGAGAAGGTCGGGCACGAAGCCACGGTGCAGGGCTGCCGCGACGTGATGCTCTGGCACCTCGATCACGAATGGGCCGAGCATCTCGAGGAGATGGAGGACGTCCGCGAGTCGATCCACCTCCGCGCGCTCGGGCGGCAGAATCCGCTCGACGAGTTCCACAGGATCGCCATCGCGGGGTTCAAGCACCTAGCCAATCGCGCGGTCGACGAAGCGCGTGTGACCCTTGCGGGAGTCGCCTTCACAGACGCCGGCGCCGACCTCGAGTCCGAGGGCAAGGTCCGCCCGACCTCCACGTGGACGTACATGGTTCACGACAATCCCATGGCCGCGGGAGGAAATGTCTTCTCCGGCATGATGGGGGCGTTCCGCTGATCGGGCCCGCCCCGACGCTCACCCCCCGCACACACGCCGCCCACGATCCGGCGTCCACCCACAGAGAGGAGCACTGCCGATGAGCCCCAGCCCCTCTCATCCCGCCGAGCCGGGACGCTTGGGGGCGTGGAGTGGCGCCGAATGGCAGGAAAGGCAGCCGGCTGCTGGGCAGGAGGCCGACGCTGCCGAGCAGTGGCACAGCCACGTGGAAGGTTCGTCGTCAGAGGCGGAGGTGGGCCGCCCGGATGACGGCGAGCCTCCCTACGGCGGGACCGAAGGGGAGCGGCTGTCTGCGCGCGAACGTTTCGCCCAGGGAGAGCGCCTCGACCTCAAGGACTGGCGCTCGGGCTCGGGCAAGGTGCTCGGCGTGGACATCCCGGAGCCGCGCGGGGGGCACCTCTCGGCGGCCGTGCCCCCGGGCGTCCCCGGGGTGGAGCACGAGCCGAGCCCGCATCCCGGCGAGGTCAGCGACCGGGTATGGACGATCCCGAACCTCATTTCGATGGGCCGCATCGCGCTCATCCCGTTCTTCACGCTCTGCGTCGCGCCATGGGACCGGCCTGGGCTCGCGCTGATCCTGCTCGCGGTGCTCGGCGCGTCCGACTGGCTCGACGGCAAGATCGCCCGGCTGTTCGACATGCGCTCGCGGCTCGGCGCGAAACTCGATCCGATCGCCGACCGGATCCTCATCGCCGTCGTGCCTCTCGTTTTCGCCTTCGCCGGGCTCGTTCCCTGGTGGGTGGTGTGGGTGCTCCTCGCGCGAGACGCGATCCTCGTGTTCACGCTGCCGGTGTATCGGCGCAGGGGAGGCGTGCCGGAGGTGATCTACCTGGGCAAGGCGGCCTCGTTCGCGCTCATGTGGTCGTTCCCGCTCCTCCTCGCCGCGGCGGCCCACGTGTGGTTCGACGATCCGCTGCGCCTCGCGGGGGAGGCCGCGCTCTACTGGGGCGTGGGCCTCTACACCTGGTCGGGGAGCGTGTACCTGTTGCGTGCGGTGCAGGTGGCGCGAGTGGTCCCGCCGACCATTTCGAAATAGCTTGCCGCCACGTAGCAATCGCGTGATCCGGGGCATACCGAGCGGTGTCGGGGGACGCCGCGGTGCGCGGTGTGTAGGATTTTCTGCATGCCGTCCGGCCGCATATCGCGGTGGCCGGCCAGACGTTTCATGCGAAAGGTACGCCATGAGTGAGCAGAACGTTCCTGATCAGCTTCGCTACACCGAAGAGCACGAGTGGATCGAGAAGATCTCTTCCAACCGTGTGCGCATCGGGATCACAGAGTACGCCCAGGAGAAGCTCGGCGATATCGTCTACGTCCAGCTTCCCGATGTCGGTTCGGAGACCCAGACCGGCGAGCCGTTCGGCGAGGTCGAGTCTCCGAAGAGCGTGTCCGATCTCTTCGCTCCGCTCACGGGATCGGTCGTCGAGATCAACAGCGAGCTCGAGTCGAGCCCGGAGCTCATCAATTCCGATGCGTTCGGTGAGGGCTGGATCATCGTCCTCGAGGTCGCGGACGAAGAGGATCTCGAGGCCCAGCTCGCCGAGACCCTCGACGGGGACGCCTATAAGAAGATCATCGCGGAGTAACTGCGCAGCGGAGCCCATGCCCCGCCGGTGCGAACGCGCGGGTGTCCGCAATCAGATGCGGATACCCCTGACCCATGCGCCGCATTAGCGGATAGTATGGACAACGAAAATCGAGAAATGTCGCGGCCGATCGCCGGGACCTTTCGAAAGAGGGAGAAGACGGTAGTGAGCGAAAACAAGAACTTCCCCGAGGCATCCGCCGAGACCACGTCGGTGTTCCGCGCCGAGCTGCTCAAGGAGTCGGACGGCCAGGGTGGCGCGAACGAGGCCGCGGTCTCGGGTGTCGAAGGCCTGCCCGAGGGCCAGGCGCTTCTCGTGGTCAAGCGCGGCCCCAACGCCGGCTCGCGCTTCCTCCTCGACCAGGCGACCACCTCGGCCGGCCGCCACCCAGACAGCGATATCTTCCTCGACGATGTCACGGTCTCGCGCCGTCACGCCGAGTTCCGCCAGGAGGGCCAATCCTTCTCCGTGGTCGATGTGGGGTCGCTCAACGGCACGTACGTCAACCGCGAGCCGGTGGATAGCGCCGCGCTCTCGAACGGCGACGAGGTCCAGATCGGCAAGTTCCGCCTCGTGTTCCTCACCGGCGTCGGCGGTCAGTGAGTCCCCAGCCCGCCAGAAAGCAGGTCGATGGCCGGCCGACGACTCTGTCGATCGGTCAGGTCATCGACCTTTTACGTCCGGATTTCCCGGACGTCACTATCTCCAAGGTCAGGTTTTTGGAGAATGAGGGGCTGGTCACCCCCGAGCGCACGGCGAGCGGCTACCGCCGTTTCTCCGGTTCGGATATCGACCGTCTCCGCTTTATCCTCGCCGCGCAGCGAGACAGGTACCTCCCGCTCAAGGTGATCCGTACGGAACTCGCGCAGCTCGACGCAGGTGTCGCGGACGGTAGCACCTCGACCCTGCCCATCGGTGGTAGGGGCGAGAGCGTTCCGGGCTCGGAGCCGGGAGATTTCCGCCCGGCGAAGGCCACGCGCCTTTCCGCCGAGATGGTCGCCGCGGAGTCCGAGACCACCGTCGCCTTCGTGGAGCAGCTCGTCGAGGCCGGGCTCATCGTTCCCGGCCGCGCTGGTTACTACGAGGCGGAGGCGGCGATCATCGCCAAGACAGCTCACGAGCTGTCCGAGCACGGCGTGGAGATCCGGCACCTACGCTCGTTCCGTACCGCTGCCTCGCGCCAGGCCGACGTGATCTCCTCGATTGCCTCGCCGGTCGCGGGTCGCAAGGATCCGGACGCCAAGGACCGCGCGGCGGAGCTCGTCCGGGAGGTCGCGGCGCTTTCCGTGACCCTCCACTCGACCCTCGTGACCGTCAACGTCCGACGCGAACTCGACCGCTAGGCAAGCATCCGTATCCACGCGGGGCCGAGTGTCGCGCGGGACCGTCAATCCGGCCGCCGCACCGCGGGGCCGCCACAGGAGGGGAGAACCGATGGCCGAAGAGAATTCCGGCGCGAATCCCGCGGGAGCGGACATCGAACTCCGGATCGTGGGAGTCCGCTTCGAAGAGCCCGATTACGCCCCGGTGCTCATCCTCCGCGAAGTCGCCGGAAACCGCGTCATTCCGGTATGGATCGGCGCGGCCGAAGCCGCTTCGATCTCGATGCAGCAGCAGGGCGTCGTCCCCGACCGTCCGCTGTCCCACGATCTCCATGTCGAGTTGATCTCGGCGCTCGGCCACTCCCTCGACCGCGTGGTGCTCACGCGCGTCGACCGCGGAACCTTCTACGCCGAGCTCCTCGTCGATGGAACCACCACGATCTCCGCCCGCCCGTCCGATGCGGTGGCGATCGCGCTGCGTGCCGCCGTCCCCGTCTTTGCGCGGCCGGGGGTTCTCGAGGAGGTCGGGATCAACCTCGACGCCGAGGGGGAGGTCGACGTCGAGGCGTTCAAGGAATTCCTTGACCACGTGTCGCCCGAGGACTTCCTCGACGACTGAGTTCGGGACCGGCTCGGTTCCAGGGACGGCCGACAACTGGACAGAGGGCCCGAAGGTTGGGGCGCGGGCCAAGCAGAATCGGCACGTCCGTCGTCACACTGTTACCAATCTCCAGGTAGAGAGCGGGTCTCAACCTCAACTTGAGGTTTAGATTTTCCGCGTGTCCTATTGATTGTCCCGGGGATCGGCCATAGCGTGAGGTTCACAAACAACGGCTGTGAAATTTCACAGATGTATTTCAGAACTCGCCTTGGATACCGGCACGGGACTAGGGTGTAGACGAACCTTGCGGAAAGGGGTCGACGTGGTCGACGATTCTCGGGGCGCGGGCGCCCATGGTAGCGATGCCGCCGCCCAGATCGAACTGGACCTCGAGACCTCCGGTCGTGCGCCCATTGCGCAGCCGGTGCAAGGAAGCCTCAACGACATCGAGCCGGGGCTCTTCCCGGATGACGTGATCCCGGACGAGACCATGGGCTATCGCGTGCCCACCGCCCTCCAGGTCGCCGGCATCACCTACCGCCAGCTCGACTACTGGGCACGCACGGATCTGGTCAAGCCCTCGATTCGCAATGCCGCCGGCTCCGGCTCGCAGCGTCTCTATTCCTTCAAGGACCTCCTCGTCCTCAAGATCGTCAAGGGCCTGCTCGATACGGGCATCTCCCTGCAGAACATCCGCCAGGCGGTCGAGCAGATCCGCTCGCGCGGCGTCGAGGACCTGTCGAACATCATGCTGGTGTCTGATGGCAAGACGATTTTCGAGTGCACCGAGCAGTCCGAGGTCTTCGACATCCTCAACGGCGGCCAGGGCGTGTTCGGCATCGGGATCGCCGGCGCGATGCGCGACCTCACCGGCACGATCGCCGAGCTCCCGGCCGTGCGCATCGAGGATCTCGAGCAGGATTCCCCGGCGGTGGAGGACGAGCTCGCCTCGCGCCGCCGCGCGCGCCAGCGCCGCACCGGCTAGAATTCGCCGCTTTAGTACTTCGGCCCGCCCGGCCATGCACCGCCGAGGCGGGCTTCCGTATGCGCACGAGGCGTCGCGAATACTGCGCGGCGGCCAGGCGAAGCACCCGCTGCGTGTTTGATCGGCGCGCGCGCCGCCACGTAGGCTGAAACCCGCGCAGACACCGTTCGGGAGAGACCCGGGGCGATTCGAGGCCCGGGCGCCGAAGGAGCAAATCCTCTCCGGGAAACTCTCAGGCACAAGGGACCGAAGCGGTGGCCCATGCGCCTCTGGAGAGTGGCGGCACGTCCGCACGCCCACGGGGAAAGCCGCCACCCGCGGCGAATCTCTCAGGCGCTCCGTTCCCTCGGGGACGGGCAGGGACAGAGGGAGAGGGGACAGTCGCCGTACCACGGTCGGTGTCACCCCCTAGCGCGCCCAGCGCCGGATCCCGACACTCCCCGAAGGAGCCCCCTTTGTCGTCGTCCTCCAGCCACACCAGCTCGTTCCTCGGCCGGCACCTCGGCCCCGATGCCACGGAGATGGAGCGGATCCTCTCCACGATCGGCGTCGGATCGCTGGTCGAGCTCGCCGATTCCGCCGTTCCGTCCGTGATTCTTGACGAAGCCGATGCCGAGGGCCGGGCGAAGGGCATCGACGCGCTCCCTGAAGCGGTCTCGGAGGCAGAGGCACTCGCCGAGCTCCGCGCGCTCGCAGACCAGAACGAGGTCGCCGTATCGATGATCGGGCAGGGCTACTACGACACGCTCACCCCGACCGTGATCCTCCGCAACGTCCTCGAGAACCCCGCCTGGTACACGGGCTACACGCCGTACCAGCCGGAGATCTCGCAGGGCCGGCTCGAGGCGCTCATCAACTTCCAGACCATGTG
>NZ_DAINST010000036.1:8478-17340 GCF_036741115.1 Dietzia sp. | reverse complement strand
ACCATGTGTGCCGAGCTCTCCGGGCTCGAGATGGCGGGCGCGTCGATGCTCGACGAGGGCACGGCCGCAGCCGAGGCGATGACGATGCTCGGCCGGATCAACAGGAAGAACAAGTCCACGCGGGTGGCGATCGACTCGGAGCTCTTCGGCCAGACCGCCGCCGTGGTGCGTACGCGCGCCACAGCGCTCGGCTTCGAGGTCGTCGAGGCGGACCTTATCTCAGACGGCCTGCCGGAGGGGGACTTCTTCGCCGCGCTCGTGCAGACCCCCGGCGCCTCGGGACGCGTCGCCGATCCGGCAGCGCTGCGGGCGCTCATCGAGGAGTGCCACTCCCGCGAGGTGCTCGTCGGCGCCGGTGTCGACCTCCTCGGCGCCGCCGTACTCACGCCTCCCGGAGAACTCGGCGCCGACGTGTGCTTCGGCTCCTCCCAGCGCTTCGGCGTGCCCATGGGCTTCGGCGGCCCGCACGCTGGCTTCCTCTCGTGCCGGGAGAAGGACGCGCGCCAGCTCCCCGGCCGACTCGTGGGCGTGTCGAACGACGCCGACGGGCACGTCGGCTACCGCCTCGCGCTGCAGACACGCGAGCAGCACATCCGCCGCGACAAGGCGACGTCGAATATCTGCACCGCACAGGTGCTCCTCGCCGTGATGGCGGCGATGTACGCCTCCTACCACGGCCCAGAGGGACTTCGCGCGATCGCACGCTCCGTCCACGCCAAGGCCGCGGCGCTCGCCGAGGGGCTGCGCGCCGCCGGTGGTGTCGAGGTCGTCCACGCCGAGTTCTTCGACACCGTTCTCGCTCGCGTGCCGGGCCGCGCCGCCGAGGTCGTCGAGGCCGCGCGGGCCGAGGGGATCAACCTGTGGCAGCGCGGGGCGGACGAGGTCTCCGTGTCGGTGGACGAGACGACGACCCCCGCACACATTGCCGCGGTGCTCGCCGCGTTCGGCGCGGGCGACGCCGAGGAGCCGGTGATCGAGATCGACGACGCCTACGGCGACCGCACCTCCGATTTCCTCCAGCACCCGGCGTTCCTCGACCACCACACCGAGACGTCGATGATGCGCTACCTGCGCATGCTCTCGGACAAGGACATGGCTCTCGACCGCACGATGATCCCGCTGGGCTCGTGCACGATGAAGCTCAATGCGGCGACCGAGATGGAGGCGATCACCTGGCCCGAGTTCGGGCGGCTCCACCCGTTCGCCCCTGTGGCGCAGACCGCCGGCATCCGCCGCCTCGTGGCCGACGTCGAGCAGTGGCTCGTGGATATCACCGGTTACTCCGCCGTCAGCCTGCAGCCCAACGCCGGTTCCCAGGGCGAGTACGCCGGCCTGCTCGCCATCCGCGAGTACCACCTCTCGCGGGGCGACGAGCAGCGCAACATCATGCTCATCCCGTCGTCGGCGCACGGCACTAACGCCGCATCGGCCGCGCTCGCGGGCCTCAAGGTGGTCGTCGTCAAGAGCCTCGATTCGGGCGACATCGACGTCGACGACCTGCGCGCCAAGATCGAGAAGCACGGCGAGGAGATCGCCGGGATCATGATCACGTACCCGTCGACCCACGGTGTCTACGAGCACGCGATCGAGGAGATCTGTGCGGTCGTGCATGACGCCGGAGGCCAGGTCTACATCGACGGCGCGAACCTCAACGCGCTGGTGGGCCTGGCACGGCCCGGCCGCTTCGGCGGGGACGTCTCGCACCTCAACCTGCACAAGACGTTCTGCATCCCGCACGGCGGCGGCGGCCCCGGCGTCGGCCCGGTCGCGGTGGCCGAGCACCTCGTGCCGTTCCTCCCCGGGCACCCGTACGAGCCCGGCATGTCCGGCCGCGATCCGGTGTCTTCGGCCCCGTTCGGCTCGGCTTCGATCCTGCCGATCACCTGGGCGTACATCCGCATGATGGGCGCAGCCGGTCTGCGCGAGGCGACGCTCACGGCGATCGCCAACGCGAACTACCTCGCACGGCGGATCTCCGAGTACTTCCCGGTGCTCTACACGGGCAAGAACGGCTGGGTCGCGCACGAGTGCATCCTCGACTTCCGTCCGCTGATCAAGGCGACCGGCGTGAGCATCGACGACGTGGCTAAGCGCCTCGCCGACTACGGTTTCCACGCCCCGACGATGAGCTTCCCCGTGCCCGACACACTCATGGTCGAGCCCACGGAGTCCGAGAATCTTGCCGAACTCGACGCGTTCGTCGAGGCACTGGCCTCGATCCGCGCGGAGATCGACGGGATCACCGACGGCAAGTGGACCGCGGAGACGAGCCCGCTGCGTGGCGCCCCGCACACCGCGGCATCGATCGCCGAGGACGAGTGGAACCACCCGTACACCCGCAAGCAGGCGGTCTACCCGCTCGGCCACACGTGGCGCCCGAAGGTGTGGCCGGCCACGCGCCGGATCGACGGAGCGTACGGCGACCGCAACCTCGCATGCTCGTGCCCGCCGATCGAGGCGTTCGCCGAGGAGGGGTAGGGCGTTAGCTGCGACCGGCCCGTTGGCCGTGTGGCAGGCGCGGATTCTCGAGGGTCCGGCGTTCCCGTGGACGGGAATGTCGGACCCTCTCGCCATAGTGGGTGCATGGACCACTCGAGCGAGAGCCACCCCGAATCCGATTCGTTCGGCGCACCCCGCGCGCCGGACGCGCTCGTTCGCTGGGCGAGCAGGCAGTGCTATCCCGAAATCCTCGGCTTCGACCGCTCGGAGGTCGACCTGTCGTGGTGGAACGAGAAGCTCGAGCTGTACGAGATTCCCATCACGCTCCTCGGGCGCGGCCCGGACGGGCAGCGGATATCCGAGGGCGTCGGGGAGATCAGCCGCCTCGACCTGTTAAGCACCGCACGTTACGCAGGGGAGGTCTCGGAGAACCCGTTCCGGTGGATGCCCAGGCCTCGCAGGAGCACTCAGGATCTCGCACTCGCCTCGCCCCGCGAAAGGCGGCGGGCAATGCTGGAGGCAGATCCACCGGGTGCCGTTTTCGGGCGGGATCCGGGGCACCTGCTTACCCTGCTCTATCTCTGCGCGGCGTTCGTCACTGGGCGCCACCGGTTCCGCGAGCACCGCCGCTCGTTCTCTCCGTTCGTCCACCGGGAATCGCGCGGGGAGCGGGGGATCATCAGGGTGCCGGATGTGCTCGCCGAATCAGCGGACAACCTCGATGTCCCGGGTCTTGCGCTCGAGGAGCTCCTGCGCACGGACCATTTGGCGACCATCGTCGATCTACGGCGAGACAGCGTCAAACGCTCCGAGCCGAACCGCGGCCGAGTCTCGGGAAGCAGGGACGAGCGGGGTTCCATCTACTATTCGCAGTCGATCCCCGGACTCGGCGCCGTCGTGGCCTCGCACTTTCTCGGGGCACTCTCTTCGGCCGCGCCGGTCGAGTCGATCGCGCCGGTGGACCCCGCGGCGATCAATATGCTCGTCCGCTGCGGATGGACGGAATTCGGGGCGGAGACCGGGTGGACCCGCCGGAGGTTCTCCGCCTATCAGGAAATCGTGCACCGCTGGGCAAAGGAAGCGGGAACCGAGCCCGACCTCGTGGAGATGTGGCTTGTCGCCTCGTGGAACGGGCGGAACTCGGAGCTCACACCCATGCGCCGCGCCGTCTAGCGGCGCCTCGGCGGCGGGGTGGCGAGCCGCGCGCTCTTCACTTGCGCGGGGATGTTTCCGTTGTAGTCGATGGGCGTCCACGCCTCCGCCACGGTCCACTGCGATCCACAGCCGCGGCAGGCGAAGAGCTGCTCACCCTCGAACTGCGCCGGCGTCGCGTGCCAGCTGCACAGCGAGCGGCACGGATTCGCGGCGAGGGGAGTGGCACCGGTGTTCACGGGCGGGCTTTGCAGACTAGCCCGAGCTGGAGTCCGAGGACTAGTCCGGGGAATCGGTCGGGGTCGCCGATGGATCGACGGGCTGCTTGACGATCGTGTAGCTCAGCGTCGCCTCGGGAGTCACCACGTCGAGCCGGCCCACGCGCAGTCCGGCGGGAACCACGAAGCCCACGGACCCTTCGGTCACCTCCCCGGGATCGCCGAGATCAGAGCGGACCAGTGGATTGGCGAGGAAGGACTCGGGGGTGTCCATGCGCTTGAGCTCGCCGCCGTCCGGCGCGTAAGCATGGAACTGCGCCGGGTCGATGTATGGGTTGCCGAACTCCGCGGTCGCGCCGACATCGGCGATGAGTACCTGCTCGTTATCCGAGGACGAGCTGTTCGTCTCGAGGCGCAGCGGCTCGACGGTGAGCGACATGCTCCCGTCGCCCACGGGAATCGACTGCGGCTGCCCGAAGGTGGCCGACTGCGGGAGGACGGCGTCGGGTGGGGACTCCAGCTGGTCCTGGTCGTTTCCTCCGCAGGCCGCTGCCAGCGGCAGGACGAGGGCGACGGACGCCATCTTGATCCATGTCGGCGTGGAAACGCGCACGTTGTGACCCCTACTCGACGTCGCCTTCACGGCTTGGAAGGCGGTATCCACTGTTTTCTCGACCGGGTATCCCACCCGCGATTGCACCGGGAGAGATGCCTAAGACTGATTCAGCTTACGCGAGAAGGTCGCCGGCTTATCGATACGCACCGGTGTCATGTCGCGATCGACCTCGAGGAAATCCGCGGCCGAGCTCGCCTCGGCGAGGAGCGAGAGGTGGTGCACCGTCGGCGGCAGTAACGCGATTTCCTCGTTTCGGAACGCTTCGAGTAGCGCTGCGGGCCTGGCCCAGCGGGCGCCCTCGAACTCGCCGTTGTCGCCGTCCGGCTGATGCGGACCGTCCTGCGCGATCTCCACGCCGAAGAAGAACGTGTCGTAGCGGCGCGGTGGACCGACGGGAGTGACCCACCGGCCGAGCGGGTGCAGCAGCGCAGTGTCCGCGGCGATCCCGGCCTCGGAGAGAAGCGCGGCGAGCGAGGTCTCGTGTGCCGCCACCCGGGTTCGGCGGCCCGGCCAAGGCGAATCGGGGAGTGCTCCGTCAGAGGCGATGGAGCATTGCGGGGAGGCGAGAAGCAGGCCCGTCTCCTCGAAGCACTCGCGGATCGCGGCGGAGCACAGCGAGAGCGCGCGCTCGGGGGCGACGCCGAGACGCGCGGACCACTGTTCGGCCGAAGGGCCGGTGGTGGGGAAGGCCTCGCAGTCGGTGGGGTCGACGCCGCCGCCGGGAAAGGCGATCATCCCGCTGGCGAAGACCATCGAGCGGGCCCGACGGATGGCGAAGACCTCCGGCCCTTCCCGGCTATCGCGGACCAGGAGCAACGTCGCCGCGTCCTTGACCGGTACGGAGGCGGGATCGAATTCCGGTGAATCGCCGGTTGCCGAAGTGGACATGGAACCGATTGTGCCCGGCGCCCGCGCGGGCCGGGCCCGAAATGGCGAATGCCCGCCCCTGCCGGGGCGGGCATTCGAATCGCGTGGGTTTGCGGGTGCTACTTGTCCGAGGAGAAGGGCGGGCCCACGACGAGGAGCACGACGAAGACGACGACCACGACCGCGAGCGCCACGAGAATCGCGGTGACGGGGCGCCGCAGCACCCCGGCGGCCACCTTCTCGAGCGGACCGGCGGGAGCCTCGCCTCCGGCGCCGAGACGCCACGGGTCGCTGACCTTGCCCTTGGCGAGCATGGACTTCTCGTACCAGATCGACATGTAGGGGATCACGGCGCAGACGAGGCCGAGGACGGTGGTGCCGGCCGACCACTTCTGGTCGATGGCGAGGAACACCACGACGACCACGAAGCAGAGGAAGACGAAGCCGTGGATTCCTCCGCCGATAGACGTAGCCCACGGCTGATCGAAGGCGTACTTGCCGATCATGCCCAGGATGAGGAGCGTCCACGTGACGACCTCCGCGAGCGCTGCCTTACGAAAAACTTCCACTGGTCCCATGCGTACGGGGTACCTTCCACTCTCGACGACGATGGCCCGCCATGTGCCGGTTCGACGACCGGGCGCCGTGGCTAGCCCTCCACCAGCCTAAGAGATGAGAATCGGACGTCGCCCTCCGCATCGCTCGCGGCGAGATCGACAATGCCCTCGATGGCCCAGCCGTGGTCCCCCTCGGGGTCGACGAGGGTCTGCCGGACGTTCCACGTGCCCGGCTCTACGCCTGGTCCGGAGGTCTCCACGGAGAAGAAGCGGGGGCCGCGGGCGTCGGGGCCGGTCTCGATGCGGTCGTACTCGTCCCAGTAGGGATCGATCTCCGCGTCCCAGTCCGGGTGTTCGGCGACGTCGGCGTCGAGCTCGACGAGGCGGTCGATCTCGTCGCGGGAGAGGAGCTCGACGCGCCGGAACAGGGCGCCGCGGACCATGCGGTTGAACGCGCGCGCGTTGCCCGTGACCGGCCGCGAGCTGTCCTCGCCGAACGCCTTCTCGGTGTCGATGGGTCCGTCTACCGCACAAGGCGCCGTCAACCCCTCCCATTCGTCGAGAAGGCTCGAGTCCACCTGGCGGATGAGCTCGCCGAGCCAGTTGACGATGTCCTCGAGCTCCTCTGTGCGCTTGTCCGTGGGTATGGTCTGCCGCATCGTGCGGTAGGCATCGGTGAGGTAGCGGAGCACGACCCCCTCCGCGCGGGCGACGCCGTACGTCGAGACGAGGTCCGAGAAGGTCATCCCCTTTTCCACCATGTCCCTGACGACGGACTTCGGGGACAGCCCGGCCCCTCCCGTCCATGCGTGCGTCTCCGAGTAGGAGGCGAAGGCTGCCTCCAGCTCGGCCTCTAGAGGCTTCGGCCACGTGATGTCCTCGACGATGGACATGCGGTCGTGGTAGTCGACGCCGTCGGCTTTGAGGTCGGCAATGGCATCCCCGCGGATCTTCTTCTGCTGCCCGATGAGGAGGGGGCGCGGATCCTCGAGGATCGCCTCGATGATCGAGATGACATCGATGGCATAGGACTCGGACTCCGGGTCCGGGATATCCATGGCGGCGACGGCGAACGGGGCGAGGGGCTGGTTGAGGGCGAAATCCTCCTGCAAGCTGCTCGACAGTTCGACGTGCCTGCCCTCGGCGTCCGGCTCGTCGAGGCGATGGACGAGGCCGTCGGCCTCGAGCCCGCGGAACAGCGCGATCGCGCGGAGGGCGAGAGCCCGCTTGGACGCTCTGGTCTCGAAGGAGCCGAGAATGAGCTCCTTGGTTCGCGCGAAGCAGCTGCCGGGTCCCGAGATGATGTCGAGGAGCATCGAATTGGTGATCCGGAACCGGCTGACGAGTTGTTCGGGGGGCGCCGAGACGAGCTTGTCGAAGGTGGCCGGCGTCCAGCTGACCGTTCCCTCGGGAGGCTTCTTCTTCTGTTGCTTGTTCTTCTTCTTGGGGTTGTTCTGGGCCTTCGCCGCGGCTTTGGCGTTCTCGATCTCGTGCTCGGGCGCCTCGACGACGACGAGGCCCTCGGTATCGAATCCCGCGCGGCCGGCGCGCCCTGCGATTTGGTGGAACTCGCGGGATTTGAGGATGCGCTGGCGCTGACCGTCGAACTTCGCGAGAGCGGTGAACAGCACGGTGTGGATGGGCACGTTGATGCCCACGCCGAGGGTGTCCGTGCCGCAGATGATCGGGAGGAGGCCCTCCTGCGCCAGGCGCTCGACGAGGCGCCGGTACTTGGGCAGCATTCCCGCGTGGTGAACGCCGACGCCGCTGCGCAGCAGCTTCGACAGCGTCTTGCCGAACGAGGTGGAGAAGCGGAAGCCCTTGAGCTCCGCGGCGATCCGCTCCTTGGCCTCCTTCGACACGAAGTTCTTCGTGATGAGCGCCTGCGCCTGCTCGATCGCGGAGAGCTGCGTGAAGTGGACGATGTAGATCGGCGCCTTCCCCTCGCGCAGGAGCAGCTCGACGGTGTCGGGCACCGGGGTGAGCACGTATTCGAAGGAGAGTGGTACGGGCCGCTCGGCATCGTCGATGACGGCGACCTTCCGGCCGGTCCTGCCCTCGATGCCCTCGACGAGCCACGACACATCGCCGAGAGTCGCGGACATGAGGAGGAACTGGCAATCGCGCAGCGTGAGCAGGGGAGCCTGCCACGCCCAGCCGCGATCCGGCTCGGAGAAGTAGTGGAATTCATCCATGACGATCTGGCCGATGCCGCTCGCATCGCCATCGCGCAGCGCGATGTTCGCGACGATCTCGGCGGTGGCGCAGATGATGGGCGCAGAGGTATTGACGGAGGCATCGCCCGTCATCATCCCCACGTTTTCCGCGCCGAACACCTCGCACAGCGCGAAGAACTTCTCGCTGACCAGCGCCTTGATCGGCGCCGTGTAGAACGACTTGCGGCCTCGCGCGGCCGCGACGAAATGCGCGGCGAGCGCGACCATAGACTTGCCCGAGCCGGTCGGCGTGGCGAGGATGACGTGCTCGTCCGCGACCAGTTCGAGGGTCGCCTCCTCCTGGTGCGGATACAGCGTGATGCCGCGGTCCGACACCCACCTGTTGAACGAGTCCAGGAGGGCCTCGTCGAAGAGGGACTCCGGGACATCGTCGAGGTCGGCGAGATAGCTGGACAGCGGCTCTGGTGTGGACACGCCGGCAAGTCTATCGACCGACCCCGACAACTTCGGGCAGGGAGGGCTAGCCGCCGAAGCCCCCGGCGCTGCGGCCTCCGTCGTCATCCGTCCCGTCCTGCTGGGCGAGGAAGTGCTCCAGCTCGGCACCGAGCTCGTCGCCCGTGGGCAGCGGGCCCTCGGCCGGGGCCAGAGAGTTACTCGACTCGCGGGAGGACACGATCTGGTCGTAGGCCTGCTCGAGGCCGGAGACCATCTGCAGCACCTCGGTGTTGCCCTCGATCTGGGAAGCGAGGTTGGCGTCGAACGTCTGCTTCGCGGCCTCCAGCTGGCCGAGCGGGATGTCGAGGCCCGTGGCCTTGTTGACATCCTCGACGAGCCGG
>NZ_DAINST010000036.1:0-8468 GCF_036741115.1 Dietzia sp. | reverse complement strand
GCCGGATCGCGGTGGCCGGGTACTCGGACTGCGCCAGGTACTGCGGCACATGTGCGGTAAAGCCCATGGTGGAGAAGCCCTGCTCCGAGAGCTTGTACTCGAGGAGTGAATCGGCGCTGCCGGGGAGGCGGAACTCTCCGGGCCAGGTGGAGAAACCCTCGAGCAGCTCGATGTCCTTCGAGTGCGCGCTCGAGCGCAGCGGCCGCGTATGCGGCACGTTGAGCGGCATCGATCCGAGGCCGACGGCTATCCGCACGCCGAAATCGGCGGAGAGGCGCGAGACGGCATCGACGAACGAGCCCCACCGCAGGTCCGGCTCGAGCCCGGAGAGGAGCAGGAACGTCTGGTCCGAGGGGGTGGTGATCGCGTGGAGCGAGATGTGAGGCTCGGCGTACCCGGCGAAGTGATCGAAGGAATAGTCCATCGCGGGGCGCCGCGAGCGGTAGTCGACCAGTTCGTCGGCGTCGAAGCGGGCGACGAGCTCCGAGTGGTTGGCGGAACGGATGTGCTCGGTCGCCTGGCGAACGGCGCGTCCGGCGTCGGAAAAACCTTCGAGCCCGTGGACGAGTACGGGGCCCTTGCCGCTCGCCTCGGTGAGCGACGGCGTGGGGAAGACCAGCCTGTAGAGATCGTTTGGAGTGCTCATTTTCTATCCCAACTGTTGCGCTAATGGTGCCCCGCCTGTGGCGGTCCCGAGCGCCGGCTAATGTCCCGGCTTCCTCGGATCGGCTATCCGGTCCAACGACCGGGGAGCAGGCGATATTCCCGGAACGTACCGGGGGAGGCTGGGAATCTGCTGTGTCCGTGGCTGTGTCCCGCGCCGGGTCTCTCGCGGTGATGTCGACACCGAATCCTTCCGGGCGGCAGATGTTCATTTCCGAATGCACGGGGAGCCGAATGGGATGCGCGTGGCGTCATCTAGTGCGAGGCCGCCGCAACGATGCGGTTACGGGTCACGAGCACAGACGATCCAACAGACGTGGACGCGAAGTAGCACGGAGGGGAATGGGCATGGCGAGAAATTCGGATAGGCGGAGCGGGAGCGCGAGTTCCGGAGAACCGCGAAGGGGACGCGCGGCGCGGGGTCGGCATAGGAATGACACGGGCGCCAAGCGGGCGCAGGAACAGCGGAGTGGTCGATCCGGGCGCGGGGGAAGCGAGGTCCGCATCGACGGCCCGGTGGCGCTCCTCGCCGAACTGCCCGGGTTATTGCGCTTTACTCCGGAGTCGCCGAGCCTCACGCTCCTCGGCCGTCGCCGGGGCTCGGAGGACCACGGCTCCCCGATCATGCGGATCGATCTCCCCAAGGAATTCCTCCTCGATGCCGCCGTCGCGGCGGAATACTACGAGGTGGCGCCCGGATACCTGGGTGGGGGCCACTTTGCGGATGACGGCGCAGGCAGCGAAACCGGTGCCTCTCCACGCGGCTCGGTCCTCGACATCCCGCTGGCCGTGCGCGCCCGAGCGGACGAGCTCGGCGTGCGGGTGGAGGACGTGGCGGCGCTGGACGGGCTGATGCGCCCGATCGTCCAATTCCTCGCCTCGAGCCTCCTGCCCATCGTCCGCGAGCACGATTTGGATCAGGTCGTCGCGGTGGTCATGTTCGCCGATGGATGTGCGCCCGGCACGCTCGGCTGGGCTGCGGTCGAATCGTTCGCGAGGGTGCTCCGCGTCGGCTTCGAATCGGTAGGTGCCCATCTGCACTCGTGCCTTGTCGCCGAATCGATCGGCGAGGGCGCGGCGTGGCGCGAGGCCGGTTCGGGCGGCGCAAGCGGCGTCCAGAGCGACCCCCGGCAAGGGCGCATCGCCGCCGAATCCGTGGTCGCGGGCTCGCAGATCTTCGATCGCCGAGCCGACATCGAGGAGCTCTACGCCGAGGAGGAGGGAGCCGGGCGATTACCCCCGCGCCCGAGCGGCGAGTCGGGGGAGGGCGCCGATTCTGCGCGTCGAACGGCCGCGAATCGAGGCGCCGGGGTGGAGCGGGAACCGACGGAAGAGGATTTCGCCCGCGGAGAGCGCCGCCTGGCGCAACTTGCTCGGGGAGGTGTGCCCACAGAGAGCGGGTTGGCGGAGGTGGCCGAGGTCCTCACGAGCCCCGAGATGTCGATGTACCTGCTCGAGGCGCTCGTGTCGCGGATGCCCGGGTGGCTCGAAGGCGAGTGCACAGTCACGCCGGACGAGGGGATTGCTGTGGAGGACACCGAGGAGAGCGGCACCGACGAGAACATCCCCGAGGACGACGGCACCGAGCACCTCCGGCCCTGCGGAGAGCACGGCGCCGATCAGCCCGGAAACGCGCCTTTCGGAGCGGAGCCCGGCGACCTCGCGATGCTCGTCCCGCTCGCGCGGCGCGGCATGCCGGCGTGCAGGAGCACAGCATTGCTTCTCATCGGAATCGCCTACTACCTCCGCGGCGTGGGCGTCCACGCCCTCGTGTGTGCGGAGGCCGCCGAGGCGACCGGCCACCTTCGCGGCGTGTGCAGGTGCGTGCTGTCGATGCTCGAGCAGGGAATACCACCCGCAGTCGCCGCGGACATCCTTGAGGAGTGCCTCTCAGACCTCCGCCTGGACATGCACTCGTACAGCCCGGAGGAGCCGAAGCCGCACAGGAGCGTGGAGCGCGCCAGGGGCCGGGAGGGAAGCGGCGCCGCCCGTCCGAAAGACGATCCGGACGGAGGGCGCGGGGAGGAGCGCCTCACGGCGTAGCGGGGCGACTCAGCGGCGGGCGGAATGCGCGGCGTCGCCGAGGGACCCGAGGAAGTCCCACGCATCGGCGACCACAGTGCGGAGCTCGGTCCGCTTCGGCTTCCAGCCGAGCTCGTTCTCGGCGAGCGCAGAGGAGGCGATGAGCGTCGCCGGGTCGCCGGCGCGACGGGGCGCGAGGCTCGCAGGGATCTCGTGCCCCGTGACCTCGCGGCACACGTCGATGACCTCCTGCACGGAGAATCCCTCTCCGCTGCCGAGGTTGAAGATCCGGTGTACGCCGGGCTCGTTGCTCTCGAGGGCGAGGACGTGCGCGTCGGCGAGATCGCCCACGTGGATGTAGTCGCGGACGCAGGTGCCGTCGGGGGTCGGCCAATTGTCGCCGAACACCTTGATCTCCTCGCGGTGCCCCGCGGCGACCTGGAGCACGAGGGGGATGAGGTGCGTCTCCACCACGCGGTTCTCACCGTGGCCGAGGTGCGCCCCGGCGACGTTGAAGTACCGGAGGCTCGTCGCGGCGAAGCCGTACGCCACGCAGTACGAGGTGATCGCCTGGTCGATGGCGAGCTTGGTGGCGCCGTACGTGTTGGTCGGGCGGGTCGGCATGTCCTCGGTGATGGGAACCTGCTCGGGCTCGCCGTACGTTGCGGCGGTCGAGGAGAACACGATATTCCGCACCCCGGCGCTGCGCATGGCTTCGAGCAGGGCGAGCGTCGAGACGACATTGCCCTGCCAGTACTCGGCCGGCTGCTCGACGGACTCGCCGACGAGGGAGCGAGCCGCGCAGTGGATCACTGCATCGACGCCCTCGAGCGCGGCCGCGGAATCGTCGAGAAGGTTCCCTTCGATGAACCGCGCGCCCTCGGGCACCGCGTCCCTGTTGCCCGTCGAGAGATCGTCGAGGACGACCACCTCGTGGCCGAGGGAGAGCAGCTCGGCCGCGCAGACGCTACCGACGTATCCGGCACCACCGGTGACGAGAACCCTCATCCGAGCACCTCCACTCGGATCGCATGCGCCTTGTCGAGATCGACATTGATATCACCCTTCTCGGTGTGCACCGCGACCGTGTGGCCGGTGCGCTTCGCCGAGATCTTGCGGCCGGGCGCGATATCGAGATCGATAAGGGTGTGGAAGAAGTCCGTATCGACCTGGACCTGCTCGCCGAGCGCGTGGACGCTGAGCTCGAGCTCCTTGCCCAGCGGGATCTCCGCGAGCCGCGGAAAGGTGTGCTTTTCGGTCTCGACGTCCACACCGAGGGCCTTGAGCCCGGGGATGGGATTGCCGTACGGGGAGACCGTGGGATTGTGGAGGACGTTGACGAGTCGGCGCTCGACGTCCTCGCTGATGACGTGCTCCCAGCGGCACGCCTCGTCGTGCACCTTGTCGAGATCGAGGCCGATGACATCGACGAGGAGGCGCTCGGCGAGGCGATGTTTACGCATCACGTTCACGGCCGTCTCGCGACCGGCTTCCGTGAGTTCGAGGTGTCGGTCCGATGCGACGAAGACGAGCCCATCGCGCTCCATGCGGGCGATGGTCTGGCTGACGGTCGGGCCGCTCTGCTCAAGGCGCTCCGCGATCCGCGCACGAAGGGGGACGATGCCCTCTTCTTCCAGATCCAAAATGGTGCGTAGGTACATCTCGGTGGTATCCACCAGGTCCTTCACGACGGACTCCTTCCGCGACACTGTGGGGAACGCCCACTGCCGGTGATTTTCGACCACCACAAACTCAGGGGCCCGCGAGCGTCGCATACCGCAAGGGGTACGCCGACGCGCGGACTAATCGTGCCCATCGTAGCCGGAAATGTAGAGCCCCTTTCCGGCTAGGCGGAATCGGCGTTGCGCCACGGCTATTCGCACGCGTCACTAGAGTCGTCCACATCACATCCGCGGCGATTGGCGCAGGGGAACAGGAGGGCTCATGGTGGAACCGTTGCGAGACCTGCGGGGCTCGAGCGTCCCGGCCGCCGTCGTGTGGAGCACCGATCTCCTGCGTTACGAGCATTCGGCGGATCACCCCATGAGTCCGCGCCGACTCGCCCTCACGATGGCGCTGGCCACGGACCTCGGGTTGCTCGAGGGAGTAGACGTCATGGAGCCGGGGGAGTGCTCCGAGCAGGATCTGCTGCGCATCCATTCGCTCCGCTACGTCGACGCGGTGCGCTCGGCGTCGACGATGTCCCCGGGCGAGCACCCGAACCTCTCGCACGGACTCGGCACTGCCGACAACCCGACCTTCCCGCAGATGCACGAGATCAGCGCGATGGTCGCGGGCAGCACGCTCACCGCGGCACGGCAGGTCGCCGAAGGCTCTGCGCGGCGCGCGCTCTCCGTTGCGGGCGGCATGCACCACGCCCAGCGCAACGCCGCGGCGGGCTTCTGTGTCTACAACGACTGCGCCATCGCCATCCACTGGCTCCTCGAACAGGGCTTCTCGCGGATCGCCTATGTCGACGTCGACGTCCACCACGGGGATGGCGTGCAGGCCGCGTTCTACGACGACCCGCGGGTCATGACCGTGTCGCTGCACCAGCACCCCGCGACCCTCTGGCCGATGACGGGGTGGTCCTCCGAGGCCGGGGACGGCGATGCCGCCGGCACCGTGGTCAACGTCCCGCTGCTCCCGGGCACGAACGATTCCCTGTGGCTTCGCGCGTTCGATGCCGTGGTTCCCGGCGCGCTCCGGGCGTTCGAGCCAGAGATCATCGTGCTGCAGGCGGGGTGCGACAGCCACAAGGACGACATCATGGCGGACCTTTCGCTCACCGTCGACGGCCACGTCGCCTCGTACCGGGCGGTCCGCGCGCTGGCCGACGAGCTGTGCGAGGGACGGCTCATTGGAGTCGGCGGCGGTGGATACGAGCTGATGAGCGTCGTCCCGCGCTCGTGGACCCACCTCATCGCCACCCTCCTCGACGCGGACGTCGACACCGCCACCGAGACCCCCGCCGAATGGCGCGAGCTCGTCTCGGGTCTCACCGTCCCCGACCGGGTGCCGCAGAGCATGGGTGACGGCGGAGACACGGAATTCGCGCGGTGGCAGGGTGGCCCCGGTGCGGCGGACGCAGTGGGCGACGCCCGCGTCCTCGCGCGCCTCGACCAATCGATCCTCGACACCCGTAGGGCGGTATATCCCGCGCTCGGTCTCGACCCGGACGATCCGCGGGACTGATCGCGCGGGCGGTGGGATGATCGGGCCGAGAAGAGACGCGCCATGGGGCACGAAGAACAAGACGACGGCCGCGGACACGAGGAGAAGGCGATGGCAGGCAACGACGGGGAGAGCGAATTCCCGGCTGGCTACCGGGCCGATTGGGCGGCAGACGTGCTCGGCTCGGACGGCAGGGCGGTGCGCATCCGGCCGGTCCTGCCCTCGGACGCGGAGGAGCTCCAACGCTTCCATTCGACGCTGAGCGACAGGACGCGCTACCTGCGCTACTTCGGATCGCACAACGAGCTGAGCAAGTCCGAGCTCGACCGGATGACCCACGTGGACTATTCGAGCCGCATGGCGTTCGTCGCGCTGCTCGGCGACGAGATCATCGGCACGGCTGTGTACGAGGGCTCCCCGGGCAGCCCGATCGCCGAGGTCGCCTTCACTCTGTCCGATTCCCACCAGGGTCGCGGGCTGGGCTCGATCTTCCTCGAGCACCTTGCCGGCGCTGCGGCCGAGAAGGGGATCCGTAGGTTCGAGGCCGAGGTCCTCTCCGAGAACCGGCAGATGATCCAGGTGTTCCGGCGCGCCGGCTACGACGTCTCGCGGAGCTTCGACGGCTCCTCGATCCACCTCGAATTCGATATCGACCCCTCGGACGCGCTCACTTCCGTGCGCAATGCGCGCGAGGCCGCGGCAGAGGCGCGCAGCGTGGCCCGCGTGCTCTCGCCCGCCTCCATCGCCGTGATCGGGGCGTCGGAGCAGCCGAGCAAGCTCGGCTACGCCGTTCTTCGCAACCTCCTCGAGGCGGGTTTTGCCGGGCCGGTGTACCCGGTCAACTCGGAGGCGCGCTCGGTGCAGTCGATCCGCGCCTACCCGAGCCTCGGCGATATCCCCGACCCCGTCGACCTCGCCGTCGTGGCCGTTCCGGCGGAATCGATGGACACCGTGCTCGCCGACTGCCTCCACAAGGGCGTCTCCACGCTCGTGGTGATCTCGGCGGGGTTCTCCGACGTCGGCGGAGAGGGCATCGTCTCCGAGCGCAGGCTCGTGGCGCAGGCGAGGGCGCACGGGATGCGTGTCGTGGGGCCGAACGCGCTCGGGGTCATCAACAACGCCTCCGACGTGAGGCTCAACGCGACGCTGGCGTCCTCGGTTCCGGCGGCGGGAAGGATCGGCTTCTTCTGCCAGTCGGGCGCGCTGGGCATCGCCATCCTCGACAGCGCCACCCGCCGCGGACTCGGCCTCGCGACTTTCGTGTCCGCCGGCAACCGCGCCGATCTCTCGGGCAACGACCTCCTGCAGTTCTGGGATACGGAGGTCGACACGGAGGTCGTGCTCCTCTACCTCGAATCGTTCGGTAACCCGCGTAAGTTCTCGCGGATCGCCCGCCGGGTGGCGCGCAACAAGCCCGTGGTCGTAGTCCATCGGTCCTCGGACGTCGCGGCGGGGGAGTTCCTCGACGTCACCGCTCAGGCTGCCGCAGAGCTGTACAACGACCTCGGCCTCATCCCCGTGACCTCCCTGCCGGAGATGTTCGACGTCGCGGCGCTTCTCGCGTACCAGCCTCTGCCCGCGGGCCCGCGGATCGCGATCGTCGCGAACTCGACCGCCGTATCGACGCTCGCGGCGGATGCGGCAGAAGGCGAGCAGCTCGAGGTCGTCTCATTTGTCGACCTCGGCGCGGCAGCCTCTCCGGAGGCCTTCTCCGCGGCAGTGGAGAGCGCCTGCGAGGACTCGGGCGTCGACGCGGTGCTCGCCGTATTCGTCCCTCCGGTGGAGCGAAACGTCGAGGCCTACGCGGAGGCGATCCGCCTCGGGGCCTCGGAGGCGGGGAAACCGGTCGCCTCGACTTTCCTCGCGGTCGAGGGCCTCCCGGAGGCGCTCACGCTGCGGGACGAGAGCGGGGAGCCGGTCCGCGGCTCTATCCCGTCGTATGCGTACCCAGAGCGGGCGATCTCGGCACTCCGCAGGGCGCTTACGTACCGGCGCTGGCTCGATCGCCCGGCCGAAGAGCCGATGGAGGTGGAAGGCATCGACCTCGAGCGGGCGCGCCAGCTCGTCGATTCGATCTGGGCCCGGCACGCAGGAGGCGGGAACGTCCGCCTTTCCGCGGGACAGACCAGGCAGCTCATGCGCTGCTTCGGGATCCCGATCGTCGACTACCGAGTCGTCGCGAGTGCCGCGGACGCCGAGGCCGCCGCCTCCGAGCTCGGCTATCCCGTCGCGGTCAAGGCGATGAGCGAGGCGTGGCGCAGGCGCAGCGACTTGTCGGGCGTGCGGCTCGACGTCGGCGACGGGCCTTCTGTGCGCCGCGCCTTCGAAGAGCTCTCCGCGTCCGCCGGAGAAGACGCCCCGATTCATGTGCAGAGAATGGCGCCTCGGGGCACGGGGATCACGCTCAAGGTCGGCGATCATCCGATCTTCGGCTCGCTCATCTCCTTCGGGCTCTCGGGAATGATCACCGAAATGCTCGGCGACCGGGCCTATTCCGCGCTCCCGCTCACGCGCGAGCAGGCCGAGAACCTCCTCGAGCGCCCGGCCGCGGCGCCGATTCTCGGGGGAAACGAGAGCGAGGCTGCGGCGGACAAGGAGGCGATCAGATT
>NZ_DAINST010000035.1:0-30074 GCF_036741115.1 Dietzia sp. | reverse complement strand
GCCAGCGCGGCGTCGTCGTCGACAACCAGAATCTTCGGGCTCATGACCTCTACTTTGTGGGCTCGGGTTACGGAAACTGAATGTTCACCATACTAGGCGAGCGAGACGATGTTCTCGGCAAGCACGGCCGCCGACTCCTCCGGAGTGGAGGTCGGATCGCCGGCACGGAACCACGGCGCGACCCAGTTCTCCGCGGCGAGCCGCTCGTACGATCGCGCCGTGGCCGCCTGTAAGTCGGCGTCGGTCTCGTAGGAGTCGAGACGACGCTCCTCGCTCTCCTTGGCGCGGAGGTCCGCCCTGCGGTGCGCCTCGGCGACGTCAGTGGGGAGGAGGAAATATGCGTCGGGGCGCGGGATGCCGAGGCTCTCGTGCTCCATGAGCTCGATCCACTCGGCGACGTCCGCGAAGCGGTCCTCCCCCAGCCGTGCGGCGCTGTATGCGGCGTTCGAGGCGACAAAGCGGTCGCAGATGAGCACGTCGGACAGCGCGCGCAGCTTGGCGATCTCGACGAGCGCATCCGCCCGATCGAGCGCGAAGAGCAGCGCCATCGCCTCGGGAGAGCCGGCGAGGAAGCCCTTCTCGCTGTGCAATGCCGCCGAGGCGACGTCGGCGAGGCGGGTGCCGTACCGGGGGAAGGCCAGCCGCAGGCTGCGCAGCCCGCGTGCAGAGAGCTCCTTCTCGAGCGCGGTCGCGAGGGTGTTCTTCCCCGCGCCGTCGATTCCCTCGATCGCGACGAGCAAACCCATGGTCCTCCTCCCGGTACGGCGTTGTTGACCTGTTGCGCTCCGTGGTGCGGAGCCTGCGTGGCCGGCCCCGTGGGGCCGGCCTCTGCCGCCTAGTAGCGGTAGTGCTCGGGCTTGAACGGGCCCTCGACATCCACGCCGATGTACTCGGCCTGGTCCTTGGCGAGCTTCGTGAGCGTGCCGCCGAGCGCCTCGACGTGCAGGCGCGCGACCTTCTCGTCGAGGATCTTCGGCAGGCGGTACACGCCGATCGGGTACTCGTCGGCCTTGGTGAACAGCTCGATCTGCGCGATGACCTGATCGGCGAAGCTGTTCGACATGACGAACGAGGGGTGCCCGGTCGCGTTGCCGAGGTTGAGCAGGCGGCCCTCCGACAGGACGATGATCGAGCGGCCGGTGGAGGCGAACTCGAACTCGTCGACCTGCGGCTTGATGTTGATCCGCGTGACCTCGTCGGAGTTCTCGAGACCGGCTATGTCGATCTCGTTGTCGAAGTGGCCGATGTTGCCGAGGATCGCCTTGTTCTTCATCGCCTTCATGTTCTCGAAGGTGATGATGTCCTTGTTGCCCGTGGCGGTGATGACGATGTCGGCATCGGCGATCACCTGGTCGACGGTGACGACGTCGAAGCCGTCCATCATCGCCTGGAGGGCGTTGATCGGGTCGACCTCCGTGACCTGCACGCGCGCACCCTGGCCGGCGAGCGCCTCGGCGCAGCCCTTGCCCACGTCGCCGTAACCGCACACGAGCGCCTTCTTGCCGCCAATGAGTGCGTCGGTGCCGCGGTTGATCCCGTCGAGCAGCGAGTGGCGGGTGCCGTACTTGTTGTCGAACTTGCTCTTGGTGACGGCGTCGTTGACGTTCATCGCCGGGAACTGGAGCACGCCCTCGTCGTCGAAGTGGTACAGGCGGTGGACACCGGTGGTGGTCTCCTCGGTGACGCCCTGGACCGACTCCGCGATCTTCGTGTACTTGTCCTTCGACTCGGAAAGCGAGGCGCGCAGGAGCTCGTGGAACACCTTCTCCTCAGCCGACCAGGCCGAATCGGTCTCGGGCACGCCGCCGGCGAGCTCGAACTCCTTGCCCTTGATGACGAGCATCGTCGCGTCACCGCCGTCGTCGAGGATCATGTTCGGGTCCTCGCCTGGCCACGACATGATCTGGCTGGTGCACCACCAGTACTCCTCGAGGCTCTCGCCCTTCCACGCGAACACCGGGACGCCCTTGGGATCCTCTGGAGTTCCTTCCTTGCCCACTACGACGGCCGCGGCCGCCTCGTCCTGTGTGGAGAAGATGTTGCACGAGGCCCAGCGGACCTCGGCGCCGAGAGCGGTGAGGGTCTCGATGAGCACGGCGGTCTGCACTGTCATGTGGATCGAGCCCGCGATCCGCGCGCCGGCGAGCGGCTGCGCCTCTGCGTACTCCTCGCGCAGGGACATCAGTCCCGGCATCTCGTGCTCTGCGAGGCGGATCTGCTGCCGCCCGGAATCGGCGAGCGAGAGATCGGCGACCTTGTACTCGAGGTCTCCGCCGCGGTCTACCTGCAGGTTGCTCATCGTGTGTATTACACCCTTCGTCTGGGATCGTTGGCCCGCACGGGCACGCGGACACGGAAGATCTCCGTGTCGGCATCGAGTTCGAGGTTACCGTCCCCGGCATCGGCGGAGATCCACGCTCCCGCTGCCGGGCCGAGCTGTCCTGCCCTCCCCCTGGTGCAGATGATGATCTGCGGGCCCTCGTCCGCGAACGAGACCCGGGCCGGCGCCGTGGTGGTGATCCGCGAGACGTGGAATTCGGTGACGGGGACGGGGTACATCATGGCGTCGACCGCGTCCGCGGGCTCGGCCGCGGGCGGGACCTCGGGCGCCGCGGAGATGACCGGCTGCGGGGTGGGCTCGAAATCGAGGATCCGGAGAAGCTCGGGCACATCGATGTGCTTGCTGGTCAGCCCTCCGCGCAGGACATTGTCGGAGTTCGCCATGACCTCCACACCCATCCCGGAGAGGTAGGCGTGGAGCGAGCCGGCGCCCATGTAGATGCCCTCTCCGGGATCGAGCTCAACGAGATTGAGCAGCAGCGCGCCGAGGATCCCGGAGTCGCCCGGGTACTGCTCGGCGAGCTCGAGGATGCCCTTCGCGGTGGGGGCGAGCTCGGCGGGCATCTCCCCTGCCTCGAACAGCGCGACGAGCTTCGAGACGACCGAGTCGACGAGGGTCGCGCCGACGGCACGGGGCAGCGTGATGAAGCTGGTGAAGACCGCGCGGAGCCCCTCGGAGTCGGGCTGCGCCGCGAGCATCTCGCGGTACGGGGCGAGCTTTTCGGCGTCGATCACATCGAGCAGCTCGACGGTGCGGTCGACCGGACGGAATCCTGCGAGGGCGCGGAAGTGGGTGAGGGCGACGATGAGCTCGGGCTTGTGGTTCGCATCCCGATAGTTGCGGTCTGCGGCCTCGAGCGCCAGGCCCGCGTCGTTCTCCCGCGCGAAGCCCTCGCGCGCGTCCTCTCGCGAGGGGTGGGCCTGCAGGCTCAGCGCGCGGTCCGCTGCGAGGAGCTTGACCATGAACGGCAGCCGTTCGGAGAACTCCGCCGCAACCTCCTCGCCGAGCATGCTCACGGGGTCGGCGGTGATCGCGGAGTCGAGTCCGGTGCCGTCGAGGAGCGCGGGGCCCGTGGGATGGGCGCCGAACCAGCGCTCCGCGATGGGATACGGGGCCGGGGTCTGCTCGCCCGCGAGCGACGGGATGGCGACGCGCGATCCCCACGCATAGGTTCTCTCGGACGGCGAAAGGATCCTCATGCCCTTCGTCGACCCCCTTTCCCTGGCGCGTGCCGCGCGTACTGCCGAAACGGCCACGGCGTCTGCCTCGCCGCGACCCGGCCCCACGTGGCCTGAAGGCCGGTCGGCCCCCTGGTGGATCGGCTGCAACTCCTCGGCTCTACCGCCGCGGCCGTGCCGAATGCCGCAACGACTTTAGTCCATTAGGTTGAGCAGCGCGGCATACGCGGCGGCTATCTCGGCACATGCGGCGGTGACCAGGGCACCCTCGAGCAATTCGCCGAAATCCAGGCTGCTGCCGAGCCCTGATCCCCCAAGCGAATAGCCCTCTCGCGCTTGCGATTCCGGCGTTCCTCCGGAGGGGTTCTCACCGCTCCCGTCGTCGCCTGGTGTGTCGCCGAAGTCGACCCACGACACCGATTCGAGAGCCGCGGCGAGCTGCTCGACACGCTCGCGCGGGGCGGCCACGGCTAGACCGAGGAAGGTCGGCACGAGTGACGGCGCACCGGACGCCTTCCTGGGACCGTCGATGAACTCGTCGTGGAATATGTCGTCCGGCGTCTCGGCATCGGCAGCCCGGGCGGCGCGGGCTCGGAGCAGCGGGGCGACCCTGAGGGCGTCGGCGAGCGGCATCTCGGTGAGCTGCGTGCCCGCCTCGGCGAACGCCGCCACCATCCTGCGGGCGAGCGCGCCGGACACGGCGTCCTCGTGGACGAGCAGCGGGAATCCGGCGGCCGCGATCTCGCGCGCGGCGAGCTTGGCGGGGTTGACGGCGACGGCGAGGTCCGGGCCGTTCGAGGCGATCGCCTCGTCGACGCGGTCCGCGAGCACGGCGAGCGGCGGGACGGCCCAGCCCAGCGCGCCGAACACGGCGAGGCCTGCGGCGGCGTGGCGGACGAACGCTCTGTCCGGGGCCACGAAGGGCAGCGGAGGAAACCAGCAGACGGCCTCGCCCTCTCCGCCCGCCTCGGCGACGGGCCCCTCGCGCGGAACGTCGACGACCACGGCGGCGCCTCGGGCCCGTGCGGATGCGACGGCGCGCGCCGCCACGGGATCGCCGGCGTCGGCGCCCGACACGACGACCACGTCGAGCGCACCCACCCAGGCGGGGAGCTCGTGGGAGACGGAGAACGGGATGCCGGGCCCGTCCTCGTAGCGCTCGAGGAGCGCGGAGACGAGGCCCGCCGCGGCCGCCGACTGCGAGGAGCGGCCCGCCACCCAGGAGAGCGCGCGGGGGCGGAAGCCCTCGAGGGAACGCAGCGCGCCGGACTCGACGGCGGTGGCGACGGCGCGGATCTGCGCTCCCCCGCTCGCCGCCCCGAGGAGGGCGCCCGAGGTGTCCCGGGCGCGGAGCGCCTCGGGATCGTCGAGGATCTCGGCGCCTCCGGAGTCCAGCGTGGCGCCCACCGGGTAATCAGGCACGGATGATCGCCAGGACTTCCGCAGTGAGCTCGTCGACCGCCTCGCGTGTGGGCGCCTCGGCATTGAGGCGCAGGAGCGGCTCGGTGTTCGAGGCGCGGATATTGAACCAGGCGCCCTGGGCGAGCTCGATGGTGATCCCGTCGAGCCTGTCGATGGACTCCGCGCGATCGGCGAACGCCTCGGCGACGGCCTCCATGCGCTCGCGCTGCGCCTCGGCCGAAGGGAGCTCGGAGTTGATTTCGCCGGAGGCCTCGTAGCGCGAGTACTCGTCCATGAGCTCCGAGAGCGGGCGCTCCTGCCCGCCGAGCGCGGCGAGCACGTGCATCGCGGCGAGCATGCCGGAATCCGCGCCCCAGAACTCGCGGAAGTAGTAGTGCGCCGAGTGCTCGCCGCCGAAGACGGCGCCGGTGTCGGCCATCTGCGCCTTGATGAAGCTGTGCCCGACGCGGGTCCTGATCGCGATGCCGCCGAGCTCGGCGACGAGCTCGGGAACCGTGTGCGAGGTGATGAGGTTGTAGATGATCGAGGCTCCGGGCTCCTGCGCCAGGGCGCGGGAGGCGACGAGCGCGCTGATCGCCGAGGGCGAGACGGGTTCGCCGCGCTCGTCGACGACGAAACAACGATCCGCGTCGCCGTCGAATGCGAGGCCGAGGTCGGCGCCCGAATCGACGACGAGCTTCTGCAGATCGACGAGGTTCTTCGGCTCGAGCGGGTTGGCCTCGTGGTTGGGGAAGTTGCCGTCGAGCTCGAAGTACAGCGGAACGATGTCGAGCGGGAGGCCGCCGAGGACGGCGGGCACCGTGTGCCCGCCCATGCCGTTGCCCGCGTCGACCGCGACCTTGAGCGGGCGCACGTCGGAGAGATCGACGAGGCCGCGGAGGAACTCTCCGTACGCGGCGAGAGTGTCGCGCTCGGTGAGCGTTCCCGCCGGGCCGTCGAACGCCGGGACGCCGGCGACGAGGTCTTCGGAAATGGTGGCGAGTCCCGTGTCCTGGCCGACGGGCTTGGCGCCCGCGCGGCAGAGCTTGATGCCGTTGTACTTCGCCGGGTTGTGGCTGGCGGTGAACATCGCGCCGGGGCAGTCGAGATCGCCCGAGGAGAAGTAGAGCTGATCGGTGGAAGACAGACCGATCGAGACGACGTCGAGGCCCTGGGAGAGCACGCCTTCGGAGAAGGCCCGCGAGAGTGCCGGGGACGAATCGCGCATATCGTGGCCGACGACGACGCGCTCGGCGCCCTCCCCGCGCATGAGCGCGGCGAACGACGCCCCGACATCACGGACGAAAGCCTCGTCGATCTGCTCGCCGACGACGCCCCGGACGTCGTATGCCTTGATCACGGCGGCGATCTGGTCCCTGTCGCGCGAGACGGCGGTGCCCTCACCCATGCTGTTCGTTCTCCACTCGTCGGCGCCGCCCGCGGGCGGCGGATCCTGTTCTTGCCTCTGGCCAAAACGCGGGCACTCGACCCTATCGGCCGATCGACTGTGCCCGGGGGCCACGGTGCTGCCTTGACTCACAGCCCTCCGCCCCGCGCCTCATTCGACCAGCGTGCATACTCCACGCTACCGATCTTCCCTGGGAACGTCCCCGGTGCCAGCTGGGAATCGTTCGGGTGCCGCAACTGCGCGGATACGCCCCGCGAGAGAGAGGCGCCGCCTCGGAGGGGCGGCTCCGAGCCGAGGAACCCGCGGGCCACTACTCGTCGGGATCGACGACCCGGAGGTGGCCGCGTCGCCGGGAGCGTTGCCCCTCGGCGCCGGCCTCGGCCTCCGCGCCGGTGTCCGCGCTCGCCTGGGCGGCCTTCGCGCGGGCGCCCTTCCCCGGCTTCTGCCTCGCCTTGAGGCGTCGGAGCCACTCGGGGTCGGAGTCGGAACGGTTCGCGGTCGGGGCGCCGGGGTCGATCACGGCGTCGAGGAGCGCGGTGAGATCGGGATCGTCCCCGACCGAGAGATCCGGATGCCGCACGAGGTTCCAGCCGCGCGGCGTGGAGATGCGCAGCGCGTGAGAGGCGCAGAGATCCCACGAATGCGGCTCGCGTTCGACCGCGAGCGGACCGACGACCGCCGTGGACTCGGCGTAGTTGTAGGTCAGGGTGGCCACCGCCCTATTGGGGCAGGCGGCCCGGACACATCGCCGAACGTCACTCACGCCCTCCGACAGTAGTGCCGGGCGGGCATCTACGCGGGCCGCGACTCGCCGCGCGCATGATCTGCGGCCCGGTACGCGGCAGCTAGAGTGCTCCGCATGAGCCAGTCGACACCGCCCTCCTCATCGCCGCGCGGCGGCCGCGGGGGCGACGCGGGACGCTCGGCACAAGGACCTTCGCAGGGACCGGCGAAGGGACACGGGACCGAGATCCCCGGGCTGCCCGGCCGGGACGACGCAACCCGAGGCGCGACCATCGTGGTCCGCCCGTTCCCCACCGATACTGGACGCTCGCCGTCACCCAGAGTGACGACCCGAAGCGCGGCGCGCAGGGGCGCGGGGATCCGCGGACCCGTCCTCCCACCGGAGGTGCCGCGCTGGCGCTCGCGCTCCGACGATTTCGACGCCGCCGTGCTCGAGGCCTTCGCCCAGATCGACCAATCGTGGCACGCCGAACTCGCGACCCTCGACCTCGCAGTCGACACGGTGCCGAGGATGCAGCTGCGCCGCGGGCAGAGCTGGCCGCGCGAGGTGATCGCCGACGGGCGGGTCCCGCTCGGGCGGCTCATCTCCGCAGGCGTGGACAGGAACGGGCAGCCCACCCGGGCGCGGCTCGTGGTGTTCCGGCAGCCGCTACTGCGCAGGACGCAGTCTCAGGACGACCTCGTGGACGTGGTCTATGGCCTGCTCGTCGAGCTGGTCGCGGCGTATCTCGAGATCTCGCCGGACGAGGTCATGGACGGTCCTTCGGACTGACGGCCGGGAACGCCCCTTCGCTCCAGAGCGCCGACTGGCTCGGGCCTGCGACAGACCCGGTCCGGAATCTATGCGCCGGCGGCCTTCTTGAGGCGGCGGCGCTCACGTTCGGAGAGGCCGCCCCAGATTCCGAAGCGTTCGTCGTTCGCGAGGGCGTAGTCGAGGCACTCGGCCTTGACCTCACATCCGGTGCAGATGCGCTTCGCCTCTCGGGTAGAGCCGCCCTTCTCGGGGAAAAAGGCCTCGGGATCCGTCTGCGCGCAGAGCGCACGATCCTGCCAGCTCTCGTCCACCTCGTCGAAGAGGGCGCTTACGGATAGGTCGAGGAATGATGCGTCCTTCGGCGCTAGTGCAGGCCGGTTGTGGTCCACGCGCATTCCTTCCCTGTCGTCGGATCGATGGATTCGCGTATGTGCCGCGGAGTCGGGGCGAAAGTACTCGGTAGGCGCCCGGGGATTCCCGGACCTCGTGCAACCCCCGGCACCTGCGCCCACTCCCCGCACTCGGAGAATCGCACCCTCCCCCGCAGGGAAACGATCGTTTTCCGATCACTCGGTACGATCTACTTGCGATCTCCGGAAGTACGTTCCGAGCGGTTCGTCACCGCGAATAACACACTTGTGATTACACACATGGAATCCCACGCCGTCAAGCGAATGACGAATGCCACAGGAAGCGATAAGAACATCCGTTCGATTCCCTGAGGGGCGGCGTCGGCGCTAGGCACGGGCACACGCTGCGGGTCGGTGCGGAAAGATGGATGACGGCGCCCGCCGCGAACCCGGGACGTTCCGGGGAGGTTAGGCTTCGTGGAGTGAAGATCTGTGTTCTTGTTGGCGGCGTCGGTGGCGCGAAATTCCTCCTCGGCGTCCGCGAGGTATTCGGTGATCCATCCTCGGCGGGGGTGGCCACGCCCGCCCCGCAGGGGGGTTCTGAGCACGACATAGCGGCGGTGGTCAACGTCGGAGACGATGCGTGGATGCACGGTCTGCGCATCTGCCCCGACCTCGATACCTGCATGTACACGCTCGGCGGCGGCATCGATACCGAGCGCGGCTGGGGCCACGCCGGCGAGACGTGGAACGCGAAGGCCGAGCTCGCCGCGTACGGCGTGCAGCCCGATTGGTTCGGGCTCGGCGACCGCGATATCGGTACCCACCTCGTCCGCACGCAGATGCTCAACGCCGGCTTTGACCTCACCGACGTGACCGAGGCGCTGTGCCGCCGCTGGGCGCCGGGCGTCCGCCTCCTGCCCGTCACCGACGACCGCAGCGAGACCCACGTGATCGTCGCCGACGAGGCTCACGGCGGAGCAGTCGAAGACGCCCCGCGGAAGGCGATCCATTTCCAGGAATGGTGGGTGCGCTATCGGGCCCAGATCCCGACGGATGGCTTTACCTTTATCGGCTCCGACGAGGCCAAGCCCTCCGCCGCCGTCCTCGAGGCGATCTCCGACGCCGATGTCGTACTCATCGCCCCGTCCAATCCCGTGGTCTCCGTGGGCGCGATCCTCGCGATCCCCGGCATTCGCGGCGCGCTCCGCGGCACATCCGCGCCGATCGTCGGGATCAGCCCGATCATCGGCGGTGCCCCGCTGCGCGGCATGGCCGATCGCTGCCTCGAGGTCGAGGGCGTGGACACCTCCGCCGCATCGGTCGCGGGAATCTACGGCGCCAGGGACGGCGCCGGGCTCCTCGACGCATGGCTCGTCGCCCCCGCAGACGGCGATGCGGTGCGTGAGCGCGTCCCCGGGCTCGAGGTCGTCGAGGCTCCGCTCATCATGTCCTCCCCCGAGGTGACCGCCGAGATGGTGCGCACGGCCCTGCGCGCCGTGGGGCTCGAGGCGTGAGCCGCAGCGAGGGCTCCGGGCACGCGAGCCGAGAGGACCCAGCCGCCGGAAACGACAGCGCCGAGCACGCCGCCCCCGGCGAGATCTCGATCTGGGCTCCCGACGGCCTCCCCGATTTCCGCCCGGGCGACGACCTCGCCGGGGCGCTCTCCCGCGCCTTCGCCGCCGATGCGGAGGCCGAGCCGCGGCGGGCCCTGCGCGACGGCGACATCATCGTGCTCACCTCGAAGGTCTTGTCAAAGGTCGAGGGCCGGCTCGTCTACGCCCCCGCCGACCCCGAGGAGCGAGACGCGCTCCGCCGCGAGCTCGTCGAGCAGGAGTCGGTGCGGATCGTCGCGCGGATCAACAGGACCCTGATCACCGAAAACCGCCTCGGGATCGTGCAGGCTGCATCCGGTGTCGACGGCTCGAATGTCGCGGCCGACGAGATCGCGCTCCTCCCCGAGGACCCCGATGCCTCGGCCCGCGACCTCGTCCACAGGCTTACCGAGCTCACTGGGCGCAGGCTCGGCGTCGTCGTCACGGACACGATGGGCCGCGCGTGGCGCACGGGACAGACCGACGCGGCGATCGGCGCCGCAGGTGTCGAGGTGCTCGCCTCCTACGCGGGGGGCGTCGACGCCGCAGGCAACGAACTGTTCGTCACGGAGATCGCCGTCGGGGACGAGCTGGCCGCGGCTGCCGACCTCGCGAAGGGGAAGACCGGCGCCCGACCCGTCGCCGTGGTGCGCGGCTGCGGACACCTCGTCGCAGGCGCGCGTCCGCCGTCACAGGCGCTGGAACAGCCACAGGCGAGCGACCTGATCCGCGAGGCGGACTACGACCTGTTCCGGCTGGGCACCAACGAGTCCATCGCGCAGGGGCGTCGCGAGGCCGTGCCGTCCCGGCGTTCGGTGCGCGGGTTCGATGACCGACCCGTGCCCGAGGACGAGCTGCGCGGGGCTGTCGCCGACGCACTCACCGCCCCGGCTCCGCACCATTCGCACCCCGTGCGCTTCGTCCGCGTCGCCGGCGAGCCGCGCAGCGCACTCCTCGACGCGATGGCCGCGGCCTGGCGCACCGACCTCGCCGCGGACGGATTCTCCGCCGAGCAGATCGCCCGGCGCACCGCGCGCGGGGACATCCTGCGGCGCGCGCCCGAGCTCGTCCTCGGCTTCGTCTGTGACGACGCCGGTCCGCATTCCTACCCCGATCCGCGGCGCGCCGCGTGCGAGGAGGCGATGTTCACCGTCGCAGGGGGCGCAGCCGTCCAGTCGCTCCTCGTGGCGCTCGCGGCGCGCGGTATCGGCTCGTGTTGGGTGGGGTCGACGATCTTCGCCGCCGACGTGGTGCGCCGCGAGCTCGGGCTGGCGGACACGTGGCGGCCGCTCGGCGCAGTCGCCGTGGGCTACCCGGCCGCCGAGGCGCCGCCGCGCGCGCCGCTCGATCCCGGGGAGTTCTACTCGACGATTGGATAGGCACTCGCCGGCCGGCCGGCTGGGGTCTGGGAAGTCGGGCGGCTGGGCAACTCGGCCCGCCGACAGGCCCGGCCGATCGCGCCACTACATGTCGGTGGAGAACCGCACCCCGCCGTCGGGTATGGCCACGCCCGGCCACACGCGCGCGCCGCGGAGCAGCTCGCAGCGGGCGCCGATGTCCGCGCCGTCACCAACCACGCCATCGCGGATCAGCGCGCGCGGGCCGATGCGCGCGCCGAAGCCGATGATCGTGCGCTCGATGACGGCGCCGGCCTCGACCTTGGCTCCATCGAAGATCACGGCGCCATCGAGCCGCGCACCGGCGCCGATCTCGGCGCCGCGGCCGACCACCGTGCCGCCGATGAGCACGGCGCCCGAGCCGATGCCCGCGGCCTCGTGGACGAGCGCCTCCCCGCGGGACTCCTCGAGGGCCGGCGAGGGCGCGATCCCGCGCACGAGATCGGACGAGCCACGCACGAAATCCTCGGGCGTGCCCATGTCGCGCCAGTACGCGGAGTCGACGTGGGCGAAGACCCGCCGCCCATCGGAGATGAGGCGCGGGAAGACCTCGCGCTCCACCGAGACGGGCACGCCCGCGGGGATCTCGTCGATGATCTCGCGCTGGAAGACGTAGGTACCTGCATTGATCTGGTCCGTGGGCGGGTCCTGGGTCTTCTCGAGGAACTGCGACACCCGGCCCTCGGCGTCGGTCTGCACACAGCCGAAGGCGCGCGGGTCGGCGACGCGCACGAGGTGGAGGGTCACGTCCGCCGAGTTCTCGTGGTGTGTCTCGAGAACCTGGCGCAGGTCCGTACCGCCGAGCACGTCGCCGTTGAACACCATGATGGTGTCGGCCGTGAGCGCGTCGGCGACATTGCGGATGCCGCCGCCGGTACCGAGCGGCTCGTCCTCGACCACGTAGACGAGTTCGAGTCCGAGTTGTGAGCCGTCGCCGAAGTGCTCCTCGAAGACCTCGGCCTTGTACGAGGTTCCCAGCACGACGCGGTCGATCCCCGCCGCCTTGATCCGCGCGAGCAGGTGCGTGAGGAACGGGACGCCCGCGGTGGGGAGCATCGGCTTGGGTGCCGAGATCGTCAGCGGGCGGAGCCGCGTGCCCTTACCGCCGACGAGGACAACTGCTTCGGTGGTCATGCCTTCCCTGCTTTCACTTCGGAGAATCGGTGGCGGAGGCTCGGCGTGCGGCGCGGACGGCCAGCCGCTCGCGCACGGCGAGCCCAAGCCGCAGCGCGAGGCGCACCGGCGCCAGCGCGGGACCTCGGAGCCGGTCCGCCTGAAAGCGGTAGGCGCTCGCGTGGTGCGCCGGCAGCATCTTCTCGGGCACTGCTCCAGCCGCATGCCCCTGATCGTGGTGGATCACGGCTGCCGGTACGTAGACGTTATCCCAGCCGGAGCGGCCGAGCCTGTCCCCGAGATCGGTGTCCTCGAAATACATGAAGTACCGCTCGTCGAATCCGCCGATCGCATCGAAGGCCTCGCGGCGCAGGAGCAGACACGAACCAGAGAGCCACCCGGCCGTCCGCTCGGCATCCATGACGGCGCTCTGCCGGTATTTCCCGGTCCACGGGTTGCCGGGCCACACCGCACCGAACAGAGCGTGTCCGATGCCGGTAGAGAGGACGGGGACCGCGCGTGCCGAGGGGTAGATGCTTCCGTCGCGCTCGGAAATCTGCGGGCCGAACGCCCCGGCCTGCGGGTGCCGCTCGGCCGCGGCGAGGAGCGCGTCGATCGAGCCGGGGGCGAACTCGACATCGGGGTTGACCACGAGGAGCCAGTCCTCGTCGACCGAACCCGCGGGGAGCGCTTCGGACGGCCCCGAGCGCAGCCACTGCGCTGCCCGATTGATCGCCGTCCCGTAGCCAAAGTTGCCCCCGGTGGGAAGGAACTCGACGTTCTCGCGCTCGGCGGCGATGCGCTCGGGAACCCCGTCGGTCGAGCCGTTGTCGGCGCAGACGACGAGCGTCTCTCGCCCGGTCGCGCCGGGAATCGAGTCGACGAAGGCGTCGAGATGGCGCCCTGGCGAGTAGGTCACGGTGATGATGGGGAGGCGTGGCGTCACGAGTGCCACAATAGAGAACGGGTATCTTTGGCTTGGTATTTCGGGGCGCCGGGGCGTACCCGGACGCCCTCTTGCCGTCTTCACGGGTTCGTGCAGTAGGTTGATACCTTCACGCGCCCCGCGTTTTCGTCGCGAAGGATTCTGGAACCTCTATGCCTCTGTCATCGCCGGTAAAGCGAGTGAGCCGCGGACTCGCGGCCGCAGCCGCAGCCGTCTGCCTCGTCGTCACGGGCGTGGGTTGGACGATGGTGCAAGGGCTCGAATCGTCCATCGCCGCGGACTCCAGCCTCAACTTCTCCGGCGACGGCGCCGACGGCGCCGTCGATATCCTCATGGTCGGCTCCGACACCCGCACGGACGCCCAGGGCAACCCGCTCTCCGAGGACGACCTGTCCAAGCTCCGCACGGGCGACGAGGCGACGGACAACACCGACACGATCCTCTTGGTCCGCATCCCCAACGACGGTTCCTCGGCGACGGTCCTGTCGATCCCGCGCGACACCTACATCAACGACCCGAACCTCGGGCCCACCAAGATCAACGGTGTCTACGGCGCGACGAAGAACGAGGCGCTCCTCAAGAAGGGCGTCGGCGACGATCCCGACGAAAAGACCGTCAACGACGCCGGCGAGGAGATCATCGACGACTCCAAGGCCGAGGCGGGCGTCCGCAACGAGGCGATCAGCGCCGGCCGCCAGGCCCTCGTGAGCGACGTGCAGGACCTCATGGGCCTGCAGATCGACCACTACGCGGAGATAGGCCTCCTCGGCTTCGTTCTACTCACCGACGCCGTCGGCGGCGTCGAGGTGTGCCTCAACGAGCCCGTCGACGAGCCCCTCTCGGGCGCCAACTTCCCGGCGGGCCCCCAGACCATCTCCGGCTCCGACGCCCTGAGCTTCGTTCGCCAGCGCCACGATCTCCCCGCCGGCGACCTCGACCGGATCGTCCGCCAGCAGGTCTACATGTCCCAGCTCGCCAACAGGATCCTGTCGACGGGCACGCTCACCGACCCGGGCAAGCTGCAGAAGCTCAATGACGCGGTGTCCCGCTCGCTGGTCATCGACCAGAACTGGAACATCATCGACTTCGCCCTGCAGCTCCGCAACATCCAGGGCGACAACGTCCGCTTCGAGACCATCCCCGTGACGGCGATCGACGCGACCGGCGCCTACGGCGAGTCCGTGGTCACCGTCGACCCGAAGCAGGTGCAGAAGTTCGTCGCCCAGTTCGGTGGCCGCGACGCCGCGGCCGCGGCGCAGTCGCAGGCCGCGGACGCCGGGCTCGCGGTGGACCCGGCGAATGTGACCGTCGACATCGCCAACGCGACGTACACCGACGGACTCGGCGGCGACGTCCTCGGCGCGCTCACCGAGCAGGGGTATGTCGAGGGCCAGCTCACCTCCGAGCCGGAGTCCGCGTCGACCTCGACCGTCTACGCTTCCTCGGCCACGAGCCCCGAGGCCGACCAGGTCTCCCAGGCGCTCGGCGGTCTCCCCGTGCAGACGGATTTCAATCTCCCGGAGGGCACGGTCCGCGTGGTCGTCGCCGACGACTACACCGGCCCCACCGCCTCGGCCTCCCAACAGGAGTCCGGGCAGGACGCCTCGGGCGAGAGCTCCGGCACCCCGACCTTCGTCCAGTCGGAGGGCTCGGAGCTGCCGCCGGAGATCGCCGAGCGGCCGAAGTTCGACGCCTCGCAGAAGGTCCCCTGCGTCAACTGATCCCACCCGCGCCCCGCGACATCAGCGCGGCGGGTGGGGAAGCTCCGGCCGCGGCACGGGCGCTACCATCGCGGGCATGACCTCCCCGAGCTCCCCCGCGACCCTCACCGACTCCCTCCTCGCCGAGCGCATGGCCGCCGATCCCGCCGCCCCGCTCATCACCCACTACGACCTGGGCGAGGATTCGCGCATCGAGTTGTCGGTCGTGACGACGCTCAACTGGGCCGCCAAGATCGGCGGGCTGCTGCGTGACGGTCTCGGGGCGATGCCCGGCGACACCGTCGTCGTGGACCTGTCCTCCCATTGGCTCTCGGTGACGATCCCGCTGGGGATCTGGTGGGCGGGCTGCGCGGTGGCGCTGCCCGGCGGCCCCGGCGCAGAGGACGCCGTGGCGACGATCTGCACGGTCGATCGGATCGACGCCCACGACGACGCGGACGAGCTCTTTGTCGCCGGCCTCGATGCCTTCGCCATGGCCCCGCTCGATCTGCCGCCCGGGGTGTCGGGGCTCGTCGCCGAGGCTCGCCCGTACCCCGATTCCTTCTCCCCCACTCCGGGCGGCGGGGCGCCCGAACCGCTCGCGTGGACGTCGCCCTCCGCCGTCGGCAAGCGTTCCGGAAGGGTGCTGAGCGTCGATCCTGACACGCGCGAGCTCGTCGAGTCGCTCGTCGCGGTGTTTTCCGGCGGGGGCTCGCTAGTGCTCGCGAGCACGGGTACGGGAGCCGACTGGAGCGACTCCGGGCAGGGCCCCGAAACAGACGACTCCGCCGCCCGGGCGACGGCCGAGTGGCTCGACGGTATCCGGGCGACGGAGAAGGTGGACCGTTCAGACGCGGGCGCATAGGCGCCCGCGTCCGACTAGCCGAGGATCTGGCGCGCCATGACCATGCGGCAGATCTGGTTGGTGCCCTCGTAGATCTGGGTGATCTTCGCGTCGCGCATCATGCGCTCGACCGGGAAGTCGCGGGTGAAGCCCGCGCCGCCGAAGAGCTGCACGGCGTTGGTGGTGACCTCCATGGCCACGTCCGAGGCGAAGGTCTTCGACGCAGCGGCCATGAAGCCGAGCTTCTGGTTGCCCGGGGCCGAGCCGCGCTCGGCGTTCGCTGCGGCCGTGTAGACCATGAGGCGGGCGGCCTCGATCTTCATCGCCATGTCGGCGAGCATGAACTGCGTGTTCTGGAAGTCCGAGATGGAGCGGCCGAACTGCTTGCGGTCCTTGGTGTACTCGATGGCCGCATCGAGCGCGCCCTGCGCGATACCGAGAGCCTGCGCACCGATCGTCGGGCGCGTGTGGTCGAGGGTGCGGAGCGCGGTCTTGAAGCCCGTGCCCTCCTCGCCGAGGATGCGGTCGCCCGGGATGCGGACGTCCTCGAAGTAGAGCTCCGCGGTGGGCGAGCCCTTGATGCCGAGCTTCTTCTCCGTCTTGGAGACGCCGAAGCCCTCGTCGTCTGCGTTGACGAGGAACGCCGAGATGCCGCTGGCGCCCTTCTCCGGATCCGTGACGGCCATGACCGTGTACCAGGTGGACTTGCCGCCATTGGTGATCCACGCCTTGTTTCCGTTGAGGATCCAGTCCTCGCCGTCCTTGCGCGCGCGGGTGCGCATCGAAGCGGCATCGGAGCCGGCCTCGCGCTCCGAGAGCGCGTAGGAGGCCATCTTGCCGCCGGCGATCTCGGGGAGCACCTTCTGCTTGAGCTCCTCGCCGCCGTTGAGGATGAGGCCCATGGTGCCGAGCTTGTTCACGGCCGGGATGAGCGAGGACGAGCCACAGACGCGGGCGACCTCCTCGATGACGATACAGGTGGCGACCGAATCGGCACCCTGCCCGCCGTACTCCTCGGGGACGTGCACTGCGTTGAAGCCGGAGCCGTTGAGAGCGTCGAGCGCCTCCTGCGGGAAGCGCTCCTCCTCGTCGACGTCCTTGGCGTGCGGAGCGATCTCCTTCTCGGAGAGGGCGCGAATCGCCTCGCGGAGCGCCTCGTGCTCCTCGGCCGGGCGGTAGAGATCGAAATCGGCGTTACCGGTCACCTTGGTTCTCCTTCGGAAAGACTATTTCGCAGACTGTCGTCGACTATCGATGGTATATGCAGGGGCTATCCGAGGAGTCGGCGGCGCAGCGCCTCGTCCTTGTCGTGGACCATCCGCTCGAGGTCCGCCTGGAAGGCGAGCATGGCGCGCTGCAGCGCGGGATCGCTCGCGGCGAGGATGCGGACGGCGAGGAGCCCGGCGTTGCGGGCGCCGCCGATCGACACCGTCGCGACGGGCACGCCGCCCGGCATTTGCACGATCGACAGCAGCGAATCCATGCCGTCGAGGCGCGCGAGCGGGACCGGGACTCCGATCACGGGCAGCGGAGTCGATGCGGCGACCATGCCCGGCAGGTGCGCAGCGCCGCCGGCGCCGGCGATGATCACCTGCACTCCCCTGTCGGCCGCGGTCTCCGCGTAGTCGAGCATCTTGCGCGGGGTCCGGTGCGCGGAAACGACACCGACCTCGAAGGGCACTTCGAACTCGAGGAGCGCCTGCGCCGCGTCCTCCATGGTCGCCCAGTCCGAATCGCTGCCCATGATGAGACCGACCCGCGGCGCCGGAGACTGGCCCTCACGCGAGACCAGCGACTGCTGGCTCAGCTCGTGGCCGCGCGACGGGGACTCGGGTACGGACCCCTCGCTGCTGTTCCGGGGTTTGGTGTCCTTGCCGTGTTCGGTGTCGTTACCAGGATCCTCGCCGTTCCCCGGCTCCTGGGCTCCGCCTGCGTTCTCCGACATCTCGATCGTCTCCCTTGGTCGCTCGTGCTGTTCTCGATTGTGGATGGCCGGCGTGCCGCTCGGCTGCCGGTCAGTCCCCGCCGCGCCGGAACTGCCCGACGGGCGCGCCCTCGTGCGGGTCCCAGCCGTCTGCCCACTGGGCGGTGGCGAGCCAGTTCGAGGCCAGCTCGGCGACGGCGCGGGTCTCCTCGAAGGTCTCCTGATCTGGCGCGCTGCCGACCACGTTGACGTGTCCCAGTTTGCGACCGGGACGCTCCGACTTGCCGTAGAGATGAACCTTGACGTGCGGGAACCGCGCGCCGAGGTGGTGGACACGCTCGTCCATGCTCATCTCCGGGGTGTATTCGGCGCCGAGGACGTTGGCCATGATCGTGAGCGGGACGACAGGGAGCGTCGAGCCGAGTGGTAGGTCGAGCACCGCGCGCAGGTGTTGCTCGAACTGCGAGGTGATCGCCCCGTCCTGCGTCCAGTGCCCCGAATTGTGCGGCCGCATCGCCAGCTCGTTGACGAGCAGGCCCGTGCTGCCGTCGGCGGCCCGGAACTCGAAGAGTTCTACGGCGAGGACGCCGGTGACCCCGAGCTCGCCTGCGATGGTGAGGGCCAGCGCGTGCGCCTGCGTCCGAAGCTCCTCGGAGAGGTCCTGTGCCGGCGCGATCACCGTGTGGCAGATCCCGCCGCGCTGGATGGTTTCGACGACCGGCCACACCGCGCCCTGCCCGAACGGCGAGCGGGCGACGAGCGCGGAGAGCTCGCGCTCCCAGAACACCCTCTGCTCGATCATCAAAGGAACGCCCTGCTCGAGCTGCTCGGCGGCCACGGCCCGCGCCTCCTCGACGCCCGTGAGCATCCACACGCCCTTGCCGTCGTAGCCGCCGCGTCGCGCCTTGAGCACGGCGGTGTCGCCGTGTGCGGCGACGAAGCGCGCCGCGTCCTCGGGATCGGATACCTCGGCGTAGGGCGGCACCGGCGCGCCGATCGCCGCGAGTCGCTCGCGCATAACCAGCTTGTCCTGCGCGTGCAGCAGGGCGGAGGGCGGCGGCTGCACGTTGACTCCGGACGCCACGAGCTCGGCGAGGAGTTCCTGCGGCACGTGTTCGTGGTCGAAGGTCACGGCGTCGCAGCCGGCGGCGAAGCGTTGCAGATCGCCGAGGTCCTCGAAGGAGCCGAGCACGACGTCCGGGGTCGACTGTGCCGAAGATTCTTCCGAGGACGCCGCGAGGACGCGCAGCGTCTGCCCCAGCGGGAGTGCCGCTTCTTGGGTCATCCGCGCGAGCTGGCCGCCGCCGATCATCCCGACCACCGGCATGCCGAGCGAATTGCGCTCGGCCTGCCCGCCCGCGGGCGGCTGTTGGCCAGCTTCGCCGTGTCCTTGTCCTTGCCCATTCCGGAGAGTCATGTCGCCAAATCCTTCGCCGTGATCCACGCCCACCATTTTCGCACGTTCCGCGGGACCCGGGCAGAGGACCCACCCGGGAGGCGTGCGGGGAACGTGGCGGGGGCAAGGCAAAGGCGCGGCCAGCCATAGCAGGGCGCCGGGAAAGTGCGTAGCGGGGAGCTCGGCAGGCGTATGCCGAGGGCCGGATGTGGACACGGTCGGGAATCCAGAACATCCGCGCCGGCGACCGGGCCGCTCAGCCCCGCACGGGAGCGGCGACGAGCTCGTAGACCACGCTGTGGATGTCGGAAATGCGAGGCAGATCGGAGAACTCGAGGCGCTCGCCCCGCGCTGAGTCGATGATCAGGGTGCCGGTGCCGAACATCCTGTCCGAAACCGTGTGTCTGTAGCGGATCGCGCCGACCCGGGACAGCGGCATTTCGAAGCGGTGGTGGCGCATGACGCCCGAGCGGCCGATGATCCGCTGATCGGTGACCGTGAACACCTGCCCACGCCACCGCAGCCACGGCGCGACGGTCCAGCGGAGCACGACGAGCGCGTAGATCAGCGCGATGATGGCGACGAGCGCGGGCACGGCATCCGTTCCGTCGACCGCCGGAGCCTGGAGCTCGACGAAGCCGCCTGCCGCGCCGGCGATGGCGGCGCCGATGGCCGCGACGAGGGCGGGACGGACGAGGGCGCGGCCGTGCGGCCGCGTCTCTATGAGCAGGTGCTCGACCGGCGCCGCGGCCCTGCCGCGCTGTGCCAGGCGCATCAATTCTCCTCGGCGGCGCCGCTCCGCACGTGGTGGACATCGCCGGCGGCCACGTGAACGGCCTCCCCCGAGGCATCGCGGACGACGAGCTCGCCCGAGCGATCGACCGTCTCCGCGACGCCAAGAAGCTCGCTCCCGTCGGGGAATTCCACGCGGACAGTCTGGCCGATGGTGGAACAGGCCTCCTGGTACTCGCGGTACAGCTCCTCGGAGATCACCGACGAGGAGCCGCGCTCGCACGCCCTCCACTGCTCGTGGCGGACGGAGAGGGCCCGGAGGAGCTCCTTGGCGAGAATAGTCCTGTTCGCCGGCTCGCCCTCCCCCCGCGCGGTCCTTTCGATGTCGACCGACGTCGCCGTGGGCACCGGGAGTTCCTCGGGCCGCAGCGAGACGTTGAGGCCGACGCCCACGACGATCGCGGGCAGGGACATCGAGTAGACGCCCTCGGCCGGCAGCAGAATCATTTCGACGAGGATCCCGGCGAGCTTGCGAGCCTGGGTGACTCCCGCGCCCGCGGCATCCACGAGAACGTCGTTCGGCCATTTGAGGCTCGCGGCGAGTCCCGCATGCTCGGCCAGCGCATCGCGCACGGCGAGACCGGTGACCAGCGGCAGCCAGCCGAACAGATCGGGATGTACGACGCCGGGCCGGATGAGCACCGACAGCGCGATCTGGCTTCCTGCCGGCGCCGTCCACGAACGGCCGAGCCTTCCCCTGCCACGCCACTGGTATTCGGCGAGCAGCGCGGTCTTGTCTCCCGCTCCCGCTCGGGCACGCTCGAGCAACTCGGCGTTGCTCGAGCCGAGTTCGGGGACGACGTCGAGCGCCGAGTAATCGGCCAACGGCCCCTCGACTAGCGCGGAGCGCAGCTCGGACTCGCGGAGGGGCGGCCTGGACAGGTCTTCGAACACGTGGTCCACCCTAGTGTCGCGGGCGACAATGCGGCAGTGGCGAGCAAGACCCCATGGCAAGAAAGTGCCCCCGTATCAAAGGCCGCGGGGCGCGAAACGGAATCCCGGCGGCCATCATTTTTTCTTCCCGGCATGCGCCCAATGGCGACGTTCATCACCACCGTCCGTTATCAAAACGATAGAGTCGGCAACATGACGACAGCCTCACAACCGGTCGGGGGCGGCGACGACGCCCCCATCGACATCCACACCACCGCGGGCAAGCTGGAAGACCTCCGGCGCCGCCTCGCCGAAGCACATGCCCCCATGGGGCAGGGCGCGATAGAGAAGGTCCACGACAAGGGCCAGATGACCGCCCGGGAGCGCATCGAGAATCTCCTCGATCCGGGCTCCTTCATGGAAATGGACGCTCTCGCCAAGCACCGTTCGCAGAACTTCGGCCTCGCCGAGCGCCGCCCCACGGGCGACGGTGTGGTCACAGGCTACGGCACCATCGAGGGCCGCGAGGTCTGCGTGTTCTCGCAGGACGCCTCCGTGTTCGGCGGCGCGCTCGGCGAGGTATACGGCGAGAAGATCGTCAAGGTAATGGACCTCGCACTCAAGACGGGCCGCCCGATGATCGGCATCAATCACGGCGCCGGCGCACGCATCCAGGAGGGCGTCGTCTCCCTGGGCCTCTACGGCGAGATCTTCCACCGCAACGTGCAGTCCTCCGGCGTCATCCCGCAGGTCTCGCTCATCATGGGCCCCTCTGCCGGCGGCCACGTTTACTCCCCCGCGCTCACCGATTTCACCGTCATGGTCGACGGCACCTCGCAGATGTTCGTCACCGGCCCCGATGTCATCAAGACCGTCACCGGCGAGCAGGTCACGCAGGAGGAGCTCGGTGGCGCGTCCACGCATATGAGCAAGTCCGGCGTCAGCCACTACACCGCGAGCGACGAACAGGATGCCCTGGACTTCGTCCGCGACCTGCTCGGCTACCTGCCCTCGAACAACCGCGCCGAGGCGCCGCGTTACGACGCCGATGTGCACGAGGGGCCGATCGAAGACGGCCTCACCGCCGAGGACATAGAGCTGGACACCCTCGTCCCCGACTCCTCGAACAGCCCGTACGACATGCACGAGGTCATCCGCCGGATCCTCGACGAAGACGAGTTCCTCGAGATCCAGGACGGCTACGCGACCAACGTGGTCGTCGGCTTCGGCCGGGTCGAGGGCCGCTCCGTGGGCATCGTCGCCAACCAGCCGACCCAGTTCGCCGGCTGCCTCGACATCAAGGCCGCAGAGAAGGCCGCGCGCTTCGTCCGCACGTGCGATGCCTTCAACATCCCGATCGTCACGCTCGTCGACGTTCCGGGCTTCCTCCCGGGCACCGACCAGGAGTTCAACGGGATCATCCGCCGCGGCGCCAAGCTCCTCTACGCCTACGGCGAGGCCACGGTCGGCAAGATCACGGTCATCACCCGCAAGGCCTACGGCGGGGCGTACGACGTCATGGGATCCAAGCACATGGGCGCCGATGTCAACCTCGCCTGGCCGACCGCGGAGATCGCCGTCATGGGCGCTTCCGGTGCCGTCGGCTTCGTGTACCGCCAGCAGCTCAACGACGCCGCGGCCGCGGGCGAGGACGTGGAGGCCAAGCGCCTCGAGCTCCAGCAGGAGTACGAGGACACGCTGGTCAACCCGTATGTCGCCGCCGAGCGCGGATACATCGACGCGGTGATCCCGCCCTCGCACACCCGCCTCCAGATCGCCCAGGCACTGCGCCTCCTCGACCGCAAAGTCGTGCCCGTGCCGGCGAAGAAGCACGGAAACATCCCGCTATGAGCACCGAGAACAACGCAGCATCGGCAGGCACGCACGCCGTCGAGGCCAGCGCCACACAGCGCTCGTTTTTCGAGATCGTGCGCGGCAATCCCACCCCGGAACAGGTCGGCATCCTGACGGCGCTCTTCGCCACCGCCGAGGGGAACGCGGCCATCGCCGCGCGCAACCCGGTGTCCACCGAGCCCCGCGATTCCTGGGGCAGCGCGCCCAGCAGGGTGCGGGGCGTGTTCTGGAAGTCCACCAACTCGTTCCTCGACGAGAAGTTTCTGTAGGCCGAGGGAGCAGACTCCGCATGTCCACATCGATGTCCGCGGGCTCAGCGGCGCGCGCTCGCACCAACCCGATCCCGCCGGCGTTCGTGCTCGCCTCCGCGTCGCCGTCCCGGCTGCAGATCCTGCGCTCGGGCGGCGTCGAGCCTATCGTCCGGCCCTCCGGGGTCGATGAGGACGAGATCGTCTCACGCCTCCCCGCGGACATGGCGAACACCGACGTCGTCAAGGAGTTGGCGCGCGCGAAAGCCCGCTTCGTCGCAGAGGGGTGGGCCGAGGAGATCGCCAGGGAGAGCGGCGCCGAGCGGATGTACGTCCTCGGCTGCGATTCCATGCTCCTCGTTGGCAACGAGCTCGAGGGCAAGCCGCACACGAAGGAGCGGGCGTGGGAGCGCTGGCAGGCGCTGCGCGGCGAGACGGCGCACCTCGTTACGGGCCACGCGCTCGCCGAGATCGCAATCGACACGCCGGGTCACGGGGCCCGCACCGGCGTCGGCAGGGTGGTCACGGAGTCCTCTGTGACGGCCGTCCATTTCGGCACCCCGGCGGACGCCGACCTGCGGGCATACATCGATACCGAAGAGCCTCTGGAATGCGCGGGAGCGTTTACCCTTGAGGCTCTGGGCGGCTGGTTCATCGACGGGATCGAAGGAGATCCTTCGGGGGTCATCGGGCTCAGCCTTCCCCTCATGCGCCACATGCTCGAGCGCGTCGGGGCGTCGGTATCCGAATTGTGGAGCCCCGACCTCATCGGCCGCGAGCCCGATAGCTAGAACCGAACAACACGACTTTCACCATCAATCACCCGATATTCCCAGGAGACATAACGTGGCAGCCCACGCACTCAAGTCGATCAGCAAGGTGCTCGTAGCGAACCGCGGCGAGATCGCCGTGCGCGTCATCCGCGCCTGCAAGGACGCGGGCATCTCCAGCGTCGCCGTGTACGCGGAGCCGGATGCCGAGGCGCAGTTCGTCAAGCTCGCCGACGAGGCGTTCGCGCTCGGCGGGCAGACCTCCGCCGAGTCGTACCTCGTGATCGACAAGATCATCGACGCCGCGAAGAAGTCCGGCGCCGACGCGATCCACCCGGGCTACGGCTTCCTCTCCGAGAACGCGGAGTTCGCGCAGGCCGTGATCGACGCGGGGATCACCTGGGTCGGCCCGCCGCCCGCGGCGATCCGCGACCTCGGAGACAAGGTCACCGCTCGCCACATCGCCGAGCGCGCCAACGCCCCGATGGCCGCAGGCACGAAGGACCCGGTCTCCGGCGCCGACGAAGTCGTCGCGTTCGCCAAGGAATACGGCGTGCCTGTCGCCATCAAGGCCGCTTTCGGCGGCGGCGGACGCGGCATGAAGGTCGCGCACACCATCGAGGAGATCCCGGACCTGTTCGAGTCCGCGACCCGTGAGGCCGTGGCCGCGTTCGGCCGCGGCGAGTGCTTCGTCGAGCAGTACCTCGACAAGGCCCGACACGTCGAGGCGCAGGTCATCGCCGATCAGCACGGCAACGTGATCGTCGCCGGCACCCGTGACTGCTCGCTGCAGCGCCGCTTCCAGAAGCTCGTCGAGGAGGCCCCGGCGCCGTTCCTCACCGAGTCTCAGCGCAGCCGGATCCACGAGTCCGCGAAGGCGATCTGCCGCGAAGCCGGCTACTACGGCGCCGGCACGGTCGAGTACCTCGTGCAGGGCGACACGGTCTCGTTCCTCGAGGTCAACACGCGGCTCCAGGTCGAGCACCCCGTGACCGAGGAGACCTCGGGCATCGACCTCGTGCTCCAGCAGTTCAAGATCGCCGAGGGCGATGCCCTCGAGTTCACCGAGGACCCGACCCCGCGCGGCCACGCGTTCGAGTTCCGCATCAACGGCGAGGACGCGGGCCGCGGCTTCCTTCCCGCCCCGGGCAAGATCACCGAGTACGTCGAGCCGTCGGGCCCCGGCGTCCGGATGGACTCCGGTGTCGTCGCCGGCGACGAGATCAGCGGCCGGTTCGACTCGATGCTCGCCAAGCTCATCGTGTGGGGCGAGGACCGCGAGGCCGCGCTCGCCCGCGCGCACCGCGCGCTCGAGGAGTACAGGATCGGCGGACTCGCCACGGTGCTCCCCTTCCACCGCCACATCGTCCGTAATCCCGCGTTCGTCGGCGACGGTGAGTCGTTTGACGTCTACACCAAGTGGATCGAGACCGATTGGGAGAACCCGATCGAGCCCTTCGACGGCGGCACGCCTGCAGGTGAGGACGAGAAGGTCGAGCGCAAGAACGTCGTGGTCGAGGTCGACGGCCGCCGCGTCGAGGTCTCCCTCCCCGGTGATCTCGCCTTCGGTGGCGCGCCCGGCGGCAACATCCGCAAGAAGCCCAAGTCCCGCACGCGCAAGGCTTCGGCCGGCGCCTCGGCCTCGGGCGATTCCGTCACCGCGCCGATGCAAGGCACCGTGGTCAAGGTCGCCGTCTCCGAGGGCCAGGAGGTCGCCGCCGGCGATCTGATCGCCGTGCTCGAGGCGATGAAGATGGAGAACCCCGTGACCGCCCACAAGGACGGCAAGGTCGAGTCCATCGCCGTGGAGGCGGGCTCCCCGATCACGCAGGGCTCGCCGATCTGCGAGATCAAGTAACAGCGCGCCGATAGGGCGGCTGCCCACCACAGAACGACGCCGGGGCCGCGCCGATCTTCGCAGATCGGCGCGGCCTCGGCTCTTTTTGCGCACTGCGCAATCGCCGGAGGTTGCGGCGAAAGTCGAGGAGGAACCCATGGAGCCCATCGAAATCAATGCCGGCGGCCACTACCTTCGCGGCCTGCGGGCCGACGAGCGCGTCGACGACACCGTGGCCGCCGCAGCGATCCTCGGCCTCGACGAGGGGGCCGCCCGAGAGAGAATCCGCGAGCTCGACCGCGGCTGGGCCGAGGAGAATGAACTCTCGTGGGCCGTGTGTGAGCAGACGGATCCCACGTGCCTCGCCATCGTCGTCTACGACGTCGCGGGCGACACGGGCGGGAACGCGACCCCCGAGCTCGCCATCACCGCGGCCCCGGGGATCACGGACCCGCGCGCCCGCTTCGCCGGACCACTCGCGGCGATCGGTCGCTTCGTCGACTCGTATCGGGAGAACTGAGGCCCCTGCAGGGTGCCCCGCCCGCTCGGAGGTCTCGCCTACCGCCCGGCCGGGTGGATCGAGGACTCGACCAGTGCGGGCCGGGACTCCGGGGCACTGCGTAGGAGGCTGTCGGCCTCGTTGTCGTCGCCGGAGGACTGCGAGAGCAGCTCGGCGGCGACGCGCTCGCGGTACAGGCTCGCCTCGGATTCGATGCGCTCGGCGTCCCAGCCGAGTTCGTCGCCGAGGATCGACGCCACCTGCTCGGCGCACGAGGCGCCGCGGTGCGCGTACTCCATCGACACCCGTGTGCGCCGCACGAGCACGTCTTCTACGTGGAGCGCGCCCTCGCGCTGCGCCGCGTAGGCGACCTCGGCCCCGAGGTATTCCTCGGCACCTTCGAGCGGTGCGGCGAGCTCGGGGCGATCTGCGGCGAGACGAACGATCTCGGTGGCCAGAGATCCGTAGCGATCGAGTAGGTGGCGCACGGTGTGCTCACCGACGCCCCACTGCTCGGCGAGCCGAGGGATCCGGTTCTCCAGCGCGCGATACCCGTCGGCACCGAGAAGAGGGAGCTCCGCCGTCAGAGACCGGGGGACGCCATCCGCGCGTTCGGTGGGCACGAACTCGGTGATCGCATCGACGGCGTCTTCGGCCATGACCCGATACGTGGTGTATTTGCCGCCCGCGACGACGACCATGCCGGGGGCCACGGGCAGCACCGCGTGCTCCCGGGACAGCTTCGTGGTCGAGTCGGCGGAACCGGAGAGCAGAGGTCGCAGGCCCGCGTAGACGCCCTGGATGTCGTCGCGCGTAATGGGATCGGCGAGAACGGCATTGACATGGCCGAGGATGTACTCGATGTCCGAGCTCGTCGCGGCCGGGTGAGCGAGATCGAGGTTCCAGTCGGTGTCCGTCGTGCCGATGATCCAGTGCCCGCCCCACGGGATGACGAAGAGCACCGAGCGCTCCGTGCGCAAGATGAGCGCCGCGGAGGAGTCGATCTTCTCGCGCGGCACGACGATGTGGACGCCCTTCGAGGCGCGCACGCGCATGCCGGAATCGGCGCCGGCGAGGCTCTGCAGCTGGTCCGTCCACACGCCCGTGGCGTTGATGATCGAGTGCGCCTTCGCCTCGGTCTCCGCGCCGGTCTCGGTGTCGCGGAGGCGCACCCCGCGCACCCGCTCCCCCTCGCGGACAAAGCCCACTACTTCTGTCGAGTTGCGGATGGTCGCGCCGTGCGCCGCCGCGGTCCGGGCGAGGGTGAGGGTGTGGCGGGCGTCGTCTACCAGCGTGTCCCAGTACCGGATTCCGCCGACCAGCGCACCGTCCTTGAGGCCGGGCGCGACGCGCTTGGCCCCCGCCTTGGTGTAATGCTTCTGCGCCGGCACGCTCTTGGCCCCGCCCATGACGTCGTACAGCACGAATCCCGCGGCCATGTAGGGGCGCTCCCAGATCCGGTGTGTCAACGGGAACAGGAATTCCAGCGGCTTGACCAAGTGCGGGGCGAGGCGGGACATGCTCAGCTCGCGCTCGTGGAGGGCCTCGGCGACGAGCCCGAAATCGAGCTGCTCGAGGTAACGCAGGCCGCCGTGGAACATCTTCGACGAGCGCGAGGACGTCCCCGCCGCGAAGTCCCGCGCCTCGACGAGCGCGACTCGTAGCCCGCGGCTCGCCGCGTCGAGCGCGGCGCCCGCGCCGACGACACCGCCGCCGATGACCAGCACGTCGAACTGCTCGTCGCCCAGGCGTTCCCACGAGCGCTCCCGCGCCTCGGGCGAGAGGTCGGGGTCGTCGATGCGCGGCGGACGCTCCCCCAGGCCCGTGGCGGCTGTGCTCTCAGTTGTCGCGGATGTCGCAGTGGTTGCGGTGGACGACATGGAACCTATTTCCCCTTTGACGACGGACGTGCCGGGCTGCTGCCGCGGGCCACCCTCGCGGCCCGCGAAGCCCGCATCACGCCCCACGATACGACCGCCGCGCCGGGCCGCGCGGGTTTCCGGCGCGGACGCGCCGAATGCGGTCGCCCGCTTCGCGCCCGCCGTCTACTGTTGTGCGCGTGAGCTCCTCGTCATATGTCCTCGCCCTCGATCAGGGGACCACCTCAAGCCGCGCCATCATCTTCGACCAGCGGGGGCGGATCGTCCCAGGCTCCCAGGCCCAGCTCGAGCACCGCCAGGTCTTTCCGCGCGCCGGCTGGGTGGAGCACGACGCCATGGAGATCTGGCGCAACGTGCGCACGGTCATGGCCGAGGCGCTCACGCAGTCCGATCTCACCCCCGGCGAGATCTCCTCGATCGGGATCACCAACCAGCGCGAGACCACTGTGGTGTGGGACCGCCGCACCGGGGAGCCCGTATACAACGCGATCGTGTGGCAAGACGTGCGGACCGGGCCGATCTGCACGGAGCTCGAGTCCCGCATCAACGGCGGCGAGGAGCGGGTCCGCGAGATCACGGGGCTCCCCGTCTCCACGTATTTCGCCGGGCCCAAGGTCCGCTGGATCCTCGACAACGTGCCGGGCGTGCGCGAGCGCGCCGAAGCCGGGGAGCTCGCCTTCGGGACCATCGACTCGTGGCTCGTCTACCGGCTCACGGCGCTGCCGAGCTCGGAGGGCGGCACGCGGGATTCGAGCGTCGGCAAGGGCAACGCCGAGCACCTCTGCGACGTCACCAACGCCTCCCGCACGCTTCTCATGGACATCGAGACCCTCGACTGGTCCGAGGATATGATTCGCGCCCTCGACATCCCTCGCTCTCTGCTGCCGCGGATCGTCCCCTCCTCCGGGCACCTCGCGACCGTCGCGCCGGGGCGGATCTTCGCCGGAGCCCCCATCGGCGGGATCCTCGGCGACCAACAGGCCGCGATGTTCGGGCAGACGTGCTTCGACGCCGGAGAAGCGAAGAACACCTACGGGACCGGCAATTTCCTCCTCCTGTCCACCGGCACCGCGCGGGAGAGGTCCGCACACGGGCTCATCACCACCGTTGCGTACAAGATCGGCGACGATGCGCCCCGCTACGCCCTCGAGGGATCGATCGCCGTCACCGGCTCGCTCGTGCAGTGGCTGCGCGACAACCTGGGGATCATTTCCTCCTCGGCCGAGATCGAGACGCTCGCGGAGACAGTCGACGACAACGGGGACTGCTACCTCGTTCCGGCGTTCTCCGGGCTGCTCGCCCCGCGCTGGCGCGCCGATGCCCGCGGCGCGCTGGTCGGGCTTACCCGCTTCCACACCAAGGGCCACATCGCGCGCGCGGCGCTCGAGGCCACGGCGTACCAGTGCCGCGAGGTCGTCGAGGCGATGAGCGCGGACTCCGGGCATCGCGCCGTCGAGATGCGTGTCGACGGCGGCATGGTGGTGAACAACCTGCTCATGCAGTTCCAGGCCGATATCTGCGATATCGAGGTGGTGCGGCCCGAGATCACCGAGACCACGGCGCTCGGGGCGGCATACGCCGCGGGGCTCGCCTCGGGCGTATGGGGCTCGACGGATGAACTCCGCGAGCTGTGGGCCGAGGACACGCGGTGGACGCCGTCGCTCGGGGCAGAGCGGCGCGAGGAGCTGTGGGGGCGCTGGAACGCCGCCGTCGAGCGGACGTTCGGCTGGGCCGAGTAGATGGATATCCAACTGGGCCGACAGGACTTTGACGGGGCCGGATAGGGGTTCAGCCCTTGCCGCCCTGCTAGTCCAGGTCGTCGTGGCGCATGAGGTGCCGCGCCGCCTCAGTGACCGAGCCGGACATCGACGGGTACACCGAGAACGAGGCCGCGATATCGGACACGGTGAGCTGGTTCCGCACGGCCACCGAAATGGGCAGGATCAGCTCCGACGCGGTCGGCGCGACGACCACTCCACCGATGACCACGCCTGAGGCCGGCCGGCAGAACAGCTTGACGAATCCGCGGCGCACCGAACGCATCTTCGCGCGCGGATTGCCCGCGAGCGGAAACACCTCGACGCGCGCCGGGATCTCGCCCGATTCGATCTGCGCGTGTGAGATGCCCACCGTGGCGATCTCCGGCCTGGTAAACACGGCGGAAGCCACCGTGCGCAGCTTGATCGGACTGACCCCCTCGCCGAGCGCGTGGTACATCGCGACGCGCCCC
>NZ_DAINST010000034.1:27707-30575 GCF_036741115.1 Dietzia sp. | reverse complement strand
CCTCTTCCAGCTCTCGAGCCCCGCCGAGCACCCTTATGGTTCTGACGGCGTGGGATCCAAATACCAGGGCCAGCGTGGCCCCACGGCATCGAAGGCCTACCTCAACTTCCGGTAAACCCCCGGCGAAGGAGTCCACTCGGCGTTCACCGTTTCAGCCGCGAGTGTTCTCGAATTGGGCGAGGAGCGGCCACCGTAGCCTGCGACTATGGGCCGTATGCGTATGGCCGTTTTTGGTACCGGATATCTCGGCGCAACCCACGCCGCTTCCATGGCCGAGTTGGGGCACGAAGTGCTCGGCATCGATGTCGACGAGGCGAAGATCGCCCGTCTGGCGAAGGGGGAGGTCCCGTTCTTCGAGCCGGGCCTCCCGGAGATCCTCCGCCGCCACGTCGACTCCGGTCTCCTGCGCTTTACCACCGACTACTCCGAGGCCGCGGAGTTCGCCGACCTCTTCTTCATCGGCGTCGGCACCCCGCAGCGCAAGGGCGATTTCGCCGCAGACACCACCTATGTAGAGGCCGTGGTTACCGAGCTCGCGCCGCGGCTCACACGGTCCGCCGTCATCGTGGGTAAATCCACCGTTCCCGTGGGTACGGCGCAGCGCCTACAGGAGGCCGCCGACCGGCTCACGCCCGAGGGGGTGCGCCTGGAGGTCGTGTGGAACCCGGAGTTCCTGCGCGAGGGGTACGCGGTCAAGGACACGCTCGAGCCGGACCGGGTGGTCGTTGGCGTGGCGAACCCCGACGCCGAGCCGACGTTCGGGCGCGAGCGCCTGCTCGAGGCGTACGAGCCGATCCTCTCCGCGGGCCTCACGGACGAGCAGCGGGAGGCGGGGGAGACGGCGACGCCGCTCATCATCACCGACCTCGCCACCGCCGAGCTGGTCAAGGTCTCGGCGAACGCCTTCCTCGCTACCAAGATCTCGTTTATCAATGCTGTGTCAGAGGTCTGCGAGGCCGCGGGCGCCGACGTCACGGTGCTCGCCGATGCCATCGGCATGGACAAGCGCATCGGCCGCCGTTTCCTCGGCGCCGGGCTCGGCTTCGGCGGCGGCTGCCTTCCCAAGGACATCCGCGCGTTCATGGCCCGCGCCGGCGAACTCGGCGCAGACCAGGCGCTCACGTTCCTCCGCGAGGTCGACGCGATCAACATGCGGCGCCGGGAGAAGATGGTGCAGCTCGCCGTCGACACGATGGGCGGCTCGCTCATCGGTTCCTCGGTCGCCGTGCTCGGCGCCGCGTTCAAACCGGATTCCGACGACGTCCGCGACTCGCCCGCGCTCAACATCGCCGGGATGCTCTCGCTCAAGGGCGCGCAGGCCGTGGTGTTCGATCCGCAGGCGCTGGAGAATTCGCGCCGCCTCTACCCGACGCTCGGGTACGCCGATTCCGCGCTCGGCGCCTGCGAGGGCGCGGACCTCGTCATCATCGCGACGGAGTGGAAGGAGTTCGTCGCCCTCGATCCCCGGGAGGTCGCAGCCGTCGCGCGTGGCCGGATCGTCCTCGACGGTCGCAATTGCCTTCCGCGCGAGCGGTGGGAAGACGCCGGTTTCGAATACCGGGCGCTCGGCCGCGGCCGGTAGGCGTGTATCCGCCGTGTAAAAAATCGCTGTAAAGCTAGTCACGGCGACGGCTTTCAAATACTCTGAGACGATCCTGATCTTCTTCTCAGAGAGGCCACTCCTATGAGCGACGCCATCGACTGGCTGTCCAGCAACATCATGGGTCCCCCATTTATCGTGTTGTGCCTGGGTGCCGGGCTGTACTTCACGCTCCGCACGCTGTGCGTCCAGGTCGTCAACATCCCCGATATGCTCAGCCAGCTCAAAAATGGTGAGAAATCGGAGTCCGGCGTCTCCTCGTTCCAGTCGCTCATGATGTCGCTCGCCGGTCGCGTCGGCACAGGCAATATCGCCGGCGTCGCCACGGCCATCGCCTTCGGCGGCCCCGGCGCGGTGTTCTGGATGTGGGCGATGGCGTTCCTAGGCGCCGCCACCTCGTTTATCGAGTGCACGCTCGGCCAGATCTACAAGGAGAAGGACAGGGACACCGGCGAATACCGCGGCGGTCCGGCCTACTACATCGAGAAGGCCTACAAGCACACGAAGATGGGCGGCTTCTCGCAGTTCTACGCGATCCTCTTCGCCGTGGTCACCGTCGCGGCCATGAGCTTCTTCCTCCCCGGCGTCCAGGCCAACGGCATCACCGAATCCGCGAACCAGGCCTGGGACATGCCGCTGTGGCTGCCCACCGCCGTGATCATCGTCCTGCTGCTCGTCATCATCGTCGGTGGCGTCAAGCGCATCGCCACGTTCGCCTCGTACGTCGTCCCGGTCATGGCGACCATCTACATCCTCGCGGCCATCGCCATCCTGTTCATCAACTACGACCAGATCGTCGACGTCTTCTCGTCGATCTTCTCCTCGGCGTTCGGCGTCGACTCGGTCTACGGTGCGATCTGGGGCCTTGCGGTCCAGTGGGGCGTCAAGCGCGGCCTCTACTCGAACGAAGCCGGGCAGGGCACGGGCCCGCACGCCGCGGCCGCAGCCGAGGTCTCGCACCCCGCGAAGCAGGGCTTCGCCCAGGCCTTCGCCGTTTACGTGGACACACTGTTCGTCTGCTCCGCCACCGCCTTCATGATCCTCTCCACCGGCGCGTACCGCGTCTACACCGACGCCGTCGAGGACCCCTCGCAGATCCTCCGCGAGGGCGGCAACGTGCTCGGCCCGGACGTCTCCGCGGGGCCGGGGTACCCGCAGGCCGGCATCGACACGGTCTTCTCGGGCGTCGGCCCATCGTTCATCGCCCTCGCGCTGTTCTTCTTCGCCTTCACCACCATCGTCGCGTACTACTACATGGCCGAGACGAA
>NZ_DAINST010000034.1:0-27697 GCF_036741115.1 Dietzia sp. | reverse complement strand
CCAACCATGCCGTACGGCGCGCGCTCGTCTGGGCGCTGCGCGTGCTCATCGTGGTGGCCGTCGCCATCGGCGGTCTCAGTAAGGAGCCGGGCCAGGCGTGGGCGCTCGGCGACATCGGCGTCGGCGCGATGGCGTGGCTCAACATCCTAGCGATCATCGTGCTGCAGATCCCGGCGCTCAAGGTGCTCAAGGACTACCGCGCGCAGAAGAAGAGCGGGCTCGACCCGCAGTTCGATCCGCGCACGCTCGGCATCTCCGGCGCCCGCTTCTGGGAGGAGCGCGCCGACGGCGTCGACCTCGAGAAGGCGGTGGGGCCCAACGCCGACACGCGCGTCTAGGCCGCAGTAGGACGCACCCATGCGAAACGAGGGGTCGGAGCGAAAGGCTCCGGCCCCTCCGGCGTCTGGCCCGGGCGTTTTGACGTCGATCGTGCCCCGTCCCCGGGCGTTTCCGAATCCTTAGGACCACTACGAACCATAGGGTGTTCGCGCCCTCGCGCCTCTGGTTACGTCACCTCTCGATAGGTAGACCGATCGGTCTAACTCAATTCTTGTAGAGCCGCCCAGCGCGCGGCCGCACGTTCGAGAGAGGTTCCACGTGACCATCACCAGCACCATCGACACTCGTTCTGCCGATCCCGCCGAGGAGCGCCCGGAAGGCGGGCTCGGAACGTCCCCGTCGACCACGCCGCTCGGGCACGCCATCGGCGCCGAGATCTCCGGGATCCGGGTGTCCGGGGACATCACGGACGAGGAGGTCGAGTACATCCGCACGGCGCTGGCCACGTACAAGGTCGTCGGCTTCCGCGGCCAGGAGCACGTCGACGACGAGACGCAGTACGCCTTCGCGAAGCGCCTCGGCACCCCGACCCTGGCGCACCCCACGGTCCAGTCCCGCGGGACGGAGCGCCTCTCCATCGAGGGTGCGGCGAACTCGTGGCACACCGACGTGTCCTTCGTCGACCGCATCCCCAAGGCGTCGATCCTCCGCGCCGTGACCATCCCCGAGTTCGGCGGCGCCACGCTGTTCGCGAACACGGTGGCCGCCTACGCTTCGCTGCCCGAGCCGCTGCGCGTGCTCGCCGACAACCTCTGGGCGCTGCACAGCAACGACTACGACTACGCCTCCTCGGGCGTCGACCCGAAGAAGTACGAGGGCGCCGGCAACCCGTACCGCGCCGAGTTCACCCGCCTCAAGTACGAGACCGAGCACCCGGTGGTCCACGTCCGCGCGGAGACGGGCGAGCGCTCGCTGCTGCTCGGGCACTTCGTCAAGAACTTCGTGGGCCTGCGCTCCTACGAGTCCAGCGAGCTGTTCCGCATCTTCCAGGAGCGCATCCTCAAGCCGGACAACACCTTCCGCTGGGAGTGGAACAAGGGCGACGTCGTGATCTGGGACAACCACGGCACCCAGCACTACGGGGTCTCCGATTTCGGCAACCGCAGCCGGAAGGTCCACCGCGTCACGCTCGCGGGCACGGTCCCGGTGAGCGTCAACGGCGAGCCCTCGAGGATCATCGTCGGCGACGCGACCCACTACTCGGTGGTGGACACCCCGCGCGAGATCCGCGGCTTCCGCGGAGACGCCTCGGAGATCGACGCCTAGGCCGGCAGGACCAAAGTAGAGGGCAGAAGGGGGAGGCGCGGGGATCCGCGGCCTCCGCCGTCATACATATATAGGAATGCGCCCGGGCGAGAGAATCGCCCGGGCGCAGCCGCGTGCGGGGTGCGCGCGCGGGGAAGCGAGCGGTTAATCGAAGGCGTCGTCGGCGTCGCGGGCGAGCTCGGCGAGCACCTCGGAGCTGAACGGCGCGGGCGCGCCCGGCAGGTAGGTCACCGAGCGCAGGTCGCCGGAGAAGCGGAAGGAGCCGTGCGCCTCGTAGAGGTCCCAGTGGACGGGGCCGCCGCGGCCGACGCCGATGTCGATGCCGCTGAACGGCGCCATGCCCACGAGCGCCCACAGGTCGTCGATGCGCGCGCGGACCTCGCCGTCGACGAGCACCACCCAGTTCGTGCGGAAATGCGGCAACGGCTCGGAGCGGACGAGGATCTCGTGGGGCCCGGGCTCGAGGGCGCCGGCCGAGACGTCGTGCAGCGCGCCGTATTCGTTGACTACGAAGTGCAGCTCGCCGGCGCCATCCCCGCCGCTCTCGTCCCCGTCCCCGGCCGAGACATACGCGACGTACCCGCCGCCCTGGTCCCCGTGGGTAAACAGGATCCCGGCGTCGCCTGGCGCGGAGTCGAGCGACACGCGGACGTCGAAGGCGCGCAGCGCGGTGAGCCGGCTCGAGCGGTAGCGCTCGAGCTTCGGCGTGCCGGGGTAGAGGGTCACGGGCCGGGAGAGGAGCTCCTCGGCGGGGCGGCGCCTGTCGGCGCGCGGGTCGGCGCGGTCGATCAGCGGGAAGACGGTGTTCTCCCATGCCGCGCGCTCCCAGCGGGCGGCGAGGTCGCGCAGCACCTTGGGCTCGTCGGCGGCGAGGTCGTGGAGCTCGTTGGGGTCCTCGGCGACCCGGTACAGCTCCCACTCCCCGTCTTCGAAGGGCGTGCCGGGGACGTGGTCGGCGACGATCTTCCAGCCGTCGCGGTAGAAGCCGCGGTTCCCGCCGAACTCCGAGTACTGCTCGAGGCGCGTGCCCGGGTGGCCGGGGTCGCGGAGGATCGGGGCGAAGCTCACTCCGTCGATCGGCTTGGTCGCGGCGCCGTGCCGGACACCGGGGTGGGGGAGCCCGGCGAGGTCGAGGAGCGTCGGCGCGATGTCGGTGGCGAACTGGAACTGGGTGCGGACCCCGGCGCGCGCCGTGCGCTCGTACTTGCGCAGGTGGGCGGGCCACGAGATGAGGAACGGCACGCGGATCCCGCCCGCGTACGTCTGCCCCTTGTAGAAGCGGAACGGGGTGTTCGACGCCATCGCCCAGCCCTCGGGGTAGTGGACCATCGCCCGCGGCCCGCCGATCAGCGCGGGATCGCGCGGCACGTCCCGCTCGAAGTGGGCGGGTAGGCCGCGGACGTGGGCGAAGCGCGAGAAGTACGAGCGGGTGCCCTCGGGGCCGCCCTCCGCGGTGCCGCCGTTGTCCGAGGTGAACACGACGATGGTGTTCTCGCGCTCCCCGAGCCTGTCGAGGAGGTCGAGGATCCTGCCGAGGCTCTGGTCGACGCTGTCGACCATCGCGGCGTAGACCTCCATGTACTTCTCGTAGAGCGCGCGCGTCTCGGCGTCGAGCTCGTCCCACGCGGGGACCGCCCGGCCCAGCTTGCCCTCCCGCTCGGGCAGGGGCGTTCCGGCAGGGATTATCCCGGCCTCTATTTGCGCTTTATGACGGCGGACGCGCACCTCGTCCCAGCCCTCCGCGTATTTCCCCGCATGGCGACGGATGTCCTCCTCCTTGGCGCCGAGCGGGCCGTGCATCGCGGTGTGCGCGAAGTAGAGGAAGAAGGGCCGATCCTCGTCGTTGGCGCGCAGGCCGGAGATGTATTCGATGGCCTTGTCGGTGTAGTCGTCGGTGAGGTAGTAGCCGTCCGGGGTGTGCTCGCGCTGCACGACGGTGTTGTCCTGGACGAGCTGGTTGGGGTGGAAGAAGGAGTTGAGGCCCTCGAGCGAGCCGTAGTACTGGTCGAATCCGCGCTGGATGGGCCAGGAGGATTTATCGGCGCCGGCGTTGATGAGCGCGTCGCGGGTGAGGTGCCATTTGCCGACCCCGAACGTGGCGTAGCCGTGGTGGCGGAGCGCTTCGGGGAGCGTGGCGACGTCCTCGGCGAGCTCGAGCCGAATACCGGGGAAGCCGGGGTCCGAGTTGGCGACCGAGGCGAAGCCGGCCCTGTGCGGGTTGATGCCCGTGAGTACCGCCGCGCGGGCCGGGGAGCACACCGGCGTCGTGTGGTAGTTCGTGAGCGCGAAGCCCTCCTCCGCGAGGCGGGACAGGTTCGGGGTCGGGATCTCCGATCCGAACGGGGCGATGTCCGCGTAGCCCATGTCGTCGACGAGGACGACGACGATGTTCGGGGAGCCCTCCGGCGGCCGATTCTGCTCCGGCCAGCTCGGGGTCGAGTCTGCGAGGGTGCGGCCGATCGTGCCGGGGAAGCCCTCGTAGCCGCGGGCGTAGTCCGGGATGGGCGAGGCGGGGCTGTTGGGTCCGGTCGGAGTTGCGTCGTCTGTGGTGTCGGTCATCGATTCTTCCTGGTGGCGGTTTCGGGGGTGTGCCGGTCGGTGTCCCGGCGACGGCCGTCGATCGTGGGGACCGCGTCGAGAAGGGCCCTCGTGTATTCGGTCTTCGGCCGGGCGAGCACGTCGTCGACCGGGCCGAGCTCCACGAGCTCGCCCCGGCGGAGGACAGCGACGTCGTCGGCGACCCCGTCGACCAGCGCGAGGTCGTGGGTGATGAAGATCGCGGCGAAGCCGATGGCCTCCTGCGTCTTGGCGAGGAGGCGGACGATGTCCGCCTGCACGGAGACGTCGAGCGCGCTCGTGGGCTCGTCGGCAACGACCAGGGACGGCGAGAGGGTCAGCGCGCGGGCGATGGCCACGCGCTGGCGCTGGCCGCCGGAGAGCTCCGCGGGGTAGCGGCGCGCGAAATCGGAGGGGAGCCCGGCGGAGTCGAGCAGCTCGGCGACCCGCTCCGCGCGCTGCGCGCGGGTGCCGACTCTACGGATGTCGAGCGGCTCGCGGATGCTGTCGCCGACGGTGCGGCGCGGGTTGAGGGAGGCGACAGGGTCCTGCGGGATGATCGCGGTGTCCCCGGCCGAACCGTCGGCGAAGACGGTACCCGAGCTCGGCTGCTGCAGGCCCGCGGCGACGCGGCCGAGCGTCGTCTTCCCCGACCCCGACTCGCCGACGAGGGCGAGAGTGCGCCCGGCGCGGACGGACAGCGTGATGTCCCGGAGCGCGTGCACGGCCGCGGCGCCGTGCCCGAACGCGACGCCGAGCCCGCGCGCGCCGAACACCACGGGCTCGGCGTTCTCGGCGCCTTCGGCGGACACGGTAGACACGGCCCGCGGCGCGTCGGCGGCGGCCGGCCCCTCCCCGCCGGCGTCCCCGGCCTGCGCGCGCAGGCGCGGGACCGCGCGCAGCAGGCGGCGCGTGTAGGGGTCCCTGGGCGCGGAGAAGACCTCGTCGAGCGAGCCAGTCTCGACGACCTGCCCGCGCAGCAACACCGTGACCCTGTGGGCGTAGTTCGCCACGACGCCCATGTCGTGGGTGATGAGCAGCACGGCGAGATCGCGCTGCCGGGCGAGCCGCGCGAGGAGCTCGAGGATCTCCTTCTGCACGGTCACGTCGAGCGCGGTGGTCGGCTCGTCGGCGACGAGGACCCGCGGCTCGGCGGCCAGCGCCAGCGCGATCGCGATGCGCTGCTTCTGGCCCCCGGACAGCTGGTGCGGGTACGAGCGCAGCCGCAGCTCCGGCTCGGGGATCTCGACGAGCCGGAGCAGCGCGAGCGTCTTCTCCCGCCGCACGGCGCGAGACAATCGCCCGTGGGCGCGCAGGGCCTCGCCGAGCTGCCAGCCGACGGTGCGCACCGGGTTGAGCGCGCTCTGCGGCTCCTGGAAGACGAGCCCGATCGTCGCCCCGCGCAGCGCGGACAGTTCGCGCTCCCCGGCGCCGAGGATCTGCGTCCCGTCGACGCGGATAGTGCCCTCGGCCTTCGCCCCGGCGGGGAGCAGGCCGACGAGCGCGCGGGCCGTCATCGACTTGCCCGAACCCGATTCGCCGACGAGCGCGTGGATCTCGCCGGGAAGGATCGACAGGTCGAGGCCGCTCACCGCGGGGCGCGGGTGGGAGAAGCCGATGTCGAGGGACTCGATGGAGACGAGCGGGCCCGGCTCCCCGGCGCGCGGGGCGGCGAGCGCCGTCCCGGGGCCGGATGCGGAGTCGGGAGAGGCGTCGAGTGTGGTCATGGCGGTGTCCTTAGCGGTATTCGGTTCAGCGGATGGCGCGGGAGAACGCCTGGGAGATGAGCAGCAGCCCGAGCGTGAGCGCCATGACCACGACCAGCGGGCCGACGGCGAAGAACGGGGCGTGGTACGCGTACGCGGCGCCCTCGTTGATGAGCGAGCCGAGGGACGGCTCGGGCGGGACGACGCCGAGGCCGAGGAAGCTCATCGCGCCCTCGACGAACACGGCGATGCTCATCGCGAGGCCGAGCTGCACGAGCAGCGGATCGACCGCGTTCGGCAGGATGTGGCGCCGCAGGATCCACAGCTTCCCCGCGCCCGAGACCTGTGCGGGTTCGACGTAGGGGAGCTCCCGGACCCGCAGCGCGGTGGTCCGCACGAGGCGGCCGAAGATCGGGATCTCGGTGAGCGCGACGATGGTGATCACGGTGCCGAAGCCGGGGCCGAGCACCATCGCCAGCGCGATGCCGAGCAGCACGGCGGGGAAGGCGAGGATCAGGTCGAAGGTGCGCTGCACCAGCCCGTCGAGCCGCGTCCACAACGCAGAGGCCAGCCCGAGCTCGCTCCCGACGACCGCCCCGATGGGCACTGCGGTGGCGATGATGAGCAGGTCGATGCGGATCCCGTACAGGGTGCGGGAGAACAGATCCTGGTTGACGGCGTCGGTGCCGAGCCAGTGCTGGGCGCTCGGCCCGAGGAGGTTCGCCCCCGGGATCTGCTCGTCGGGGGCGTACGGCGCGAGGAGCGGCGCGAAGACGCCGAGGAGGACCACGATCCCGACGGTGATCGCGCCGACCAGGCCGCGCCCGCGGGTGAGCGCGCGGAGCCGGTCGTGCACCCAATGCCTGGATGACGGCGGACGTGCCGGGTTCGCCGGGGCGCCGCTTTCCGCGGGCGCGAGGTCGGGGCGGTTGAGCGCCTGGGGCCTGCCCTCGGCGAGCGGGGCGCCCGGGGCTGCGGGGGAAAGGGTCATGCTGCTGCTTCCTTGGTTCGGACCCGCGGGTCGAGCGAGGCGTGGGCGATGTCGGTGGCGAGCTGGACGAGCACGAACACGGCGACGGAGAGGACGAGGATTACCTGGACGACCGGGTAGTCGCGGCCGGCGATGGCCTGCTGCGCGAGGTAGCCGAGGCCGGGCCAGGCGAAGAGCGCCTCGACGATCACCGCGCCGCCGAAGAGCTGCCCGATCTGGATGCCGAGCACCGTGAGCGCCGGCGGCAGCGCGTTGGGGAGGATCTGGGTGGTGATGATCCGCCGGCGCCTGATGCCGAGGGCGAGGGCGGTCGTGACGTACGGCTGGGAGAGCTCGCCGGTGATCGCCTCGTTGAGGAAGCGGCTCAGCGCCGCGCCGATCGGCAGGGCGAGGCACAGCGCGGGGAGCAGGAGGAACTGGAAGGTGATCCCCGGGTCGGCGGCGAGCCCGTCCCTGGGGATCCCGCCGGCCGGCAACACGATGAGCAGGACCCCGAACGCGACGATGAGCACGGTGCCGACGACGAAGTTGGGGATCGCGATCGCCAAGGTGTTGTACGCGGTGGCGACTGACCTGGCCCAGCGCCGGTCGATGAGCTCGGGGATGATCCCGAAGAGCGCACCGAGCAGCACCGCGAACAAGAGCGCCGTCCCGGCGAGCGCCGCGGTGTTGCCGGCCGCCTCGAGGACGAGGGAGGAGATGGTGCCGCCGAGCACGAGCGAATCGCCGAGCCGGAACGTGAGCACCGAGCCGATCCAGGAGAAGTACTGCTGCCACAGCGGGGCGTCGAGCCCGAGCTTCTCGCGCAGCGCGGCGACGGCGTCGGGGCCGGCGTCGCCGCCGGCGATGACCTGGGCGGGGTCCCCGGGTATGAGGTGGAGGAGCGCGAACACGACGATCGAGCCGACGATGATGACGCCCAGCGCGGACGGGACCCTCCGCAGGAGGTAGCTGTTCATGGGGAACCTTCGGTAGGTGGAAGCGTGGGGGAGAGCTGGACCGGCGCCGATCAGCGGGTGAAGTACGCGTGGGACAGATTGATCTCCCCGCGTTTGAGCCAGTCGACGTCATGCAGGTTCGAGCCGGTGAGCAGGGGCATCTCGGGGGCCACGAGATCGGTGAGGAAGACGTCGTCGAGGAAGTCGTCGTTGAGCGCGGCGTACGAGGATCGCGATTCCGGCCCGAGGGGGTCGGCGTTGCGCCAGGACTTCACCACGTGGGAGTCGTAGTCGGCGTCGAGGAAGTTCGACGCGTTCTTCTTCGAGTTGAAGGGGAAGGCGCTCGTGACCAGAGTCGACGGGGTGAACTGCCCGAAGGAGTGCTCGAGCAGCCACATGCTCGAGAACTTGCCCTCAGTGAGCCTCGTGCTCAGGTCGGTGGCCTCGACGGGCTCGAGGGTCACGTCGATGCCGATGTCGCGGAGGTTCGCCTGGATGATCTGCGCGATGTTCTGGTAGCGCAGGGAATTCGAGGTGTACGTGAGCGTCTGGGGCGGTACCGGGCCGGCCTCGGCGAGGAGCTCCCGCGCCTTGTCCAGGTCGCGGCCGAAGCGCTCGTTCTTCTGGGCGTCGAAGGCCGGGGAGTAGCGGGACCACGGCAGGCTCGCGGTGCTGCCGCGCCCCCGGTAGACCTCGTCGAGGATGCGCTGACGGTCGATGGCGTAGGCGATAGCCTGCCGGACGCGCTTGTCCTGCAGGCCCGGCGCGTTGACGTTGAATCCGGCGTAGACCAGGTTCTCTGCGCCCACCTTGTCCTCGACGTGGTACAGCGGGCTCGAGGAGAACGCCTCGGCATCGCGGGGATTGATCGCGTCGACGAGATCGAGCTGCCCGGATCGCACCTGCGAGGCGAGGGTCTGCTCGTTGGGGGTGACCACGACCTCGACGCCGTCGATGGTGGCCGGCTCGCCCCAGTAGTTCGGGTTCCTGGAGAAGGTGATGGACGAGCCGGGGGTCCACGAATCGAACTCGAAGGGCCCGGTCCCGCTGAACGTCTTGCCGACGTTGAAATCGGCGATCGTGGACCGCTCGATGATGGGGACGCGGTCGAAGAGGTCGAAGAGGTTGTTGATCTGGTTCTCGAGGTGGAACGTGATGTCGTGGTCGTCGTGGATCTCGAACGAGGAGATCTGCTGCGCGACGCGGGCGAGCTGCCCGGTGTGCGAGGGGTCCGCGTAGTTCTCGAAGCTCGCCTGCACGTCGGCGGCGGTGAGCGAGGCCCCGTCCGCGAAGCGCGCGTCGTCCCGGAGCGAGATCGAGATCGCCTTGCCGTCATCCGAGACCTGCCACGATTTCGCGAGCACGGGGCGAGGGGTGAGGTCGTCTTTTTCGTAGCGCGTGAGCGTCTCGAAGACCAGGCCCGTGATGGTGGCGGCGGGGGTCGTCCCGCCGCTGTAGATGCTCGCCGGACGCAGGTCGATGCCGCTGCCCACGCGGACGATCCCGCCGGCGACGCGCTGGCCGCTGGCCGCGTCCTTGCGGGCGGCGACGGCGGAGGTGCAGCCGGTCAGGGCGAGGGCGGCGACGAGGGCGAGGGGGAGGGCCTTGCGCGCGCGGGTGCGGCGCTGTCGGGCGGCGCCGCGTCGTTCTCGGACCTCGGGGTTTCGGCCGCCCAGATCTTGGCCGCCCAGATCTTGGCCGCCCAGATCTTGGCCGCCCAGTGGCGCCCGGCTCTCTCGCATCGTGGTCCTCGGTGTCTCGTGTCGGGTGTCCGGACCCGGCGGGGTCGGGAGCAGATCGACGAAAAGTAGACCACTCTGTCTGCTCGGCCTCCCACGGTTCGGACCGCCGTGAACGGAACGCGGCCCCGCCCGCTCTTCGATTCGGCGTGGATCGAAGGCTGGGGTCGGCAAGGGGGATCTGGTTACGATCGCCGCCATAAAGTAGACAGATCGGTCTACGGGTCCTACCTGGCCCTACGGGGCTTGGGCCGCACGGCGGCGCGGCCGGAACGAGCGGAGGCAGAAACATGACGGTGACGACCAGCACCTACGTTCCCGACAATATCGGGGAGCTCTTCCACAACCAGCGCACGGAGGCCGAGCCCGAGGGGCCGAAGGTGCGCCGGCTGGGCAAGAACCTCGGCGCCGTGATCTCGGGCGTCCGCGTCTCCGGTGACCTCCCCGCCGACCACATCGACGTGATCCGTACCGCGCTGGCCGAGCACAAGGTCGTGGTCTTCGAGAACCAGTTCCATGTCGACGACGCGGTGCAGTACGCCTTCGCGCAGCGCCTCGGCACGCCGACCCTCGCGCACCCGACGGTGCACTCGACGGGACGGGACCGGCTCGTGATCGAGGGCGCGGCCAATGCCTGGCACACCGACGTGACCTTCGTCGACCGCGTGCCCAAGGCCTCGATCCTCCGGCCGAAGGTCCTCCCGCCCTACGGCGGAGCGACGCTGTGGGCCAACACGGTCGCGGCGTACGAGGCCCTCCCGGAGCCGCTTCGCGTGCTCGCCGAGAACCTTCGTGCCGTCCACTCCAACGACTACGACTACGCCGAGCAGGGGCAGTCGAAGCGCACGAATTTCGGCAGCCGTGAGGAGTTCGTCCGCGTGCCCTTCGAAACGGAACACCCCGTGGTGCACGTGCGCCCCGAGACCGGGGAGCGCTCGCTGCTTCTCGGCCAGTTCGTCAAGAAGTTCGTGGGGCTGCGCGCCTACGAATCGAGCGAGCTGTACCGCATCTTCCAGGAGCGGATCATCAAGCCGGACAACACCTTCCGCTGGGACTGGAAATACGGCGACCTCGCCATCTGGGACAACCAGGGCACCCAGCACTACGGCGTCTCGGACTTCGGCAAGCACGAGCGCAAGCTCCACCGCGTGACCCTCGCCGGCCCAGTCCCCGTGGGCGTCGACGGTCGGCCGTCGCGCGTGCTCAGCGGCGACGCCTCCGAGTACTCGGTGATCGACACCCCTCGCCCGCTCGTCGGCTTCCGCGGCGACGCCGCCGCGATCGCGGAGGACTAAGCCCGGCATTCGCGGATCGAACGTTCACGAGGCGATCTGGAGTGTCCTAGCTCGTCCTACGGCGTCCGGCGCCGCAGCGTCGCGGCGCCGAGGACGATGAACAGCGCGATAAAACCGAGGACGACAGCGATCTCCCCGGCCACGCCGTCGGCGTCGGCGGAGGTGGACAGGATGTTCATTGCCGACACCGCATAGGAGAGTGGGAGTACGTCGGAGAGCCACTCGAGGACCCTCGGGAGCTGATCCCGAGGGACTAGCAGCCCGCAGAGGAAGATCTGAGGAACGATCAGAACGGGCATGAACTGGACGGACTGGAACTCCGTCCGTGCGAATGCGCTCACGAGGAGCCCGAGCGCCGTGCCGGCGAACGCGTCGAGCACGGCGACGAGCACGAACAGCGCGATGCTGCCCTCGAACTCTAGGGCGAGGAACAGCACGCTCACCCCGACGGCGATGCCCGTCTGTACGAGCGCGAGGAGCCGATCGCGTCGATGCCGAGGGATCGGATGGTCGACGTCATCGCCTCAATGCTCGCCGTGCCGCTACGTCGAAGGTAGGGCACGACGAGCAGGGCCCGCGGACGCCTACCTCAGTCGTCGGAGACAGTGACTTCGACCGGGATGTTGCCGCGCGTGGCGCGGGAGTACGGGCACATCTGGTGCGCCTTGTCGGCGAGCTCCTGTGCCTCGTCGTGGCCGAGGGTGGGAATCACGACCTCGAGGGTGACCGCCAGGTCGAACCCGCCCTCGCCACGCCCGAGCGAAACCTGCGCGCCGACCGTCGAGTCGCCGAGGTCCTTGCCGGCCTGCTTCGCCACGGCGAGCAGCGCGGAGTGGAAGCAAGCGGAGTAGCCGGCGGCGAAGAGCTGTTCGGGGTTGGTCCCCTCGCCGCTGCCCTCCATCTCGCGGGGTGGGGTGAGGTCGAAATCGACGTGGCCGTCGCTCGATCGGACGTGCCCGGAGCGGCCTTCCCCGGTGCTCAGTGCCTCTGCGGTGTAGATCGGCTTCATGGAACGCTCCTCGTCTCTGGGGTGCTCGGGTCCGTGCTCCGTTCGAGCTCGGTTCGTGCCTGCCAGCACGTGCCTTCCAGAGTCCTCCGCGGACGCGGCCCCGGCAACGGTGCAGGTGGGAATGACGGCGGAGGCCGCCATCCGCCCAGCCGAGCACGGCCGCCTGCCTTATGCTCACTTACGTCCCTAAGTGAGTATAAGGCAGGCGGCGCATGATTACCTGGCCACCCGTTCAGTGGGAGACGCGGTCGTGGTCGCCGAGCACGCCGAACAGTTCGGCGCGGGAACGCGCGCGCCGGACGGGGGACTACGCCGCCTTGCTCCCGCCGAAGATCGCCGGGTGCGCCGTCGAGCTGGGGTCCCTCGGCGCGGAGCTCGAGGACGCGGCGTTGGCCCTGCGGCGCTGCCACGACCGCGCAGTGTCCACCGGCAGCCCGCTCCCTCTGGTCCTGTTGCGGCCGGAGGCGGCGTCGAGCTCGCGCATCGAGGCGATCACGGCCGGAGCGCGGGCGATCGCCGAGGCCGCGCTGGGGCGGTCCGGCCGGCGGAACGCCGACCTCGTGGTGGCCAACGTCCGAGCGCTGGAATCGGCCATCGATTCCGCGGAGAATCTCTGCACGGAGTCGCTCCTCGACGCCCACCGCGTGCTCTTAGCCGGCGCGGATACCTCGCCATCGGACGCCTCGCAAGCGGATGCCGCGAGCCCCGCCCTCGGCTTCCGTCCGGGTGCATGGCGGGACGCGCCCGTGTGGATCGGGACGAGCCATCACGTGCCGGTCGGTGACGACTTCGTCGCGCCGGACGCCTCCCTGGTCCCGGAGCTCATGGAGGACCTCGTCCGCTTCGCGTTGCGGGACGACGTACCGGCGGTGGCCCACGCCGCGATCGCGCACGCGCAGTTCGAGACGATTCACCCGTTTCCCGACGGCAACGGCCGCATCGGCCGGGCACTGGTCCACGCGATGTTCAAGCGGGATGGGGTCGCGCCGGAGGCCGCGCTGCCGCTGTCCGCCGGGCTGCTCTCCGGACTCGAGGAGTACTTCGCCGCGCTGGAGAGCTACAGGACTGGCGACGTCGAGCCGATCATCCGCGTGTTTGTCGCCGCGGCCGCCGAGGCCACGGCCAACGTGTCGGTCCTCCTCGACGAGCTCGACGATATCCGCGCCAGCTGGAGGGGTTCGCTCCGCATGCGCGGGGATTCCCGCGCGTGGGAGGTCCTCGACGTCCTGGCCGAGCTCGGGGTCGTCGATTCCGACGTGCTTTCCGCCCGGCTCGGCATCGCGAAGAGTAACGCGATTCGCCTGCTCGCGCCGTTGTCCACGGCGGGCATCGTCGTCGAGACGAGTGGACGGAGGCGCAATCGGATCTGGCGCGCGCCCGAGGTGATCGCCGCCTACGACGCATTCGCGGAGAGGTCGGGGAGGCGCCAGGGCCCGTAACGGGAGCGGCGCCGCCCGGTTCGCCGCGTTCTCGGCGTCTACTGCCGGTAGCTCGCCAGGAAGTTGCCGAGGCGATCGAGGGCGTCGACGAGCGTCCGCTCGTCGGGCAGCGTGACCACCCGGAAGTGGTCCGGCGTCGGCCAGTTGAACCCGGTGCCCTGCGTGAGCAGGATGCGCTCGCGCTCGAGCAGGTCGTAGGCGAACTTCTGGTCGTCGTGGATCTCGTGGACGTTCGGGTCGAGGCGCGGGAACGCGTACAGCGCGGCCTTCGCCTTGACGCACGAGACGCCGTCCATGGCGTTGAGCATCTCGTAGGTGATATCGCGCTGGGTGTGCAGGCGACCGCCGGGCTGCGTGAGCTCGTCGATCGACTGGTAGCCGCCGAGCGCCACCTGGATCGCGTGCTGCGCGGGCACGTTCGGGCACAGCCGGGTCCCGGCGAGCAACTCGATGCCCTCGAGGAATCCGCGGGCGTGGTCTTTGGGCCCCGTGATCGCGACCCAGCCGGCGCGGTACCCGGCGACCCGGTACGTCTTGGATAGGCCGTTGAAGGTGAGGCAGAGGAGGTCGGGGGCGAGGGACGCCGTGGAGATGTGGCGTGCGTCGTCATAGAGGATTCGGTCGTAGATCTCGTCCGACAGCAGGAGCAGCGAGTGCTTCCGCGCGAGCTCAACCATCTGCTCGAGGATTTCGCGCGAATAGACGGCGCCGGTGGGGTTGTTCGGGTTGATGATGACGAGCGCCTTGGTGCGGTCTGTGATCTTCGACTCGAGGTCGGCGATGTCCGGGTTCCAGTTGTTCGCCTCGTCGCAGAGGTAGTGCACCGCCTTGCCGCCGGCGAGCGTCGTGGCCGCGGTCCACAACGGATAATCCGGCGCGGGGATGAGGATCTCGTCGCCGTTGTCGACGAGCGCCTGCGTGACCATCGTGATCAGCTCGGAGACGCCGTTGCCAAGGAAGATGTCGTCGACCGACAGGTGCGGGAAGTCCGGTTCCAGCTCGTATCGCGTGGAGACCGCGCGCCGAGCCGACAGAATGCCCTTGGACTCGGAATAGCCCTGCGAGTGGGGGAGCGCAGCGATCATGTCCCGCATAATGACGTCGGGCGCCTCGAAATTAAAGACCCCCGGATTACCCGTGTTGAGTTTGAGGATGCGGTAGCCCTCTTGCTCGAGCTGCGCAGCCCGCGACGACACCGGTCCGCGGATCTCGTACAGGACGTTCTTGAGTTTCGACGACTGGTCCAACGGCCGCAGCATGTGACCGCTGAACGTGCTGTTTTCCGCGCGATTCGGTGCCATACCCATCGATTCTGCCACTTGCCCCTAACAAGCGGCGTAGTGAGCGGCGGCGATTACGTCCGGAGTGCCACTTCGCTTCCGATCCTCGTGTGTCCCCGAACTCAGGACATGACCTTTGTCGATTCGATTGCCTCACTCATTTTCTGGGTGTTGCCTTCGAACACTCTGCGAAGGGTAAGCCCGAGGAAAAGGATCGGCACCACAAAAAGGCATAGGAGCCCCAGCTCGATCCACATGTCGGCGCGGTAGATGTCGGCGATCGCGGCCCGCATAGCGTTAATTGCGTGGGTCGCGGGAAGCCAAGGACTGAGATTCTCGGCCCACGAAGGTAACAACTGCAGGGGGTATGAACCGCCTGCTCCGGACACTTGAAAAACCAGGATCAGTACCGATAGTGCTTTGCCAACACTTCCGAATGTCAGCACAAGCGTGTACGTGGTGGCCATGAAGACCAGAGAGGTCGTCCACCCGCAGATGAAGAGGTAGAACGGGTGCACAGCACCGATTTCGACGAAAACCAGCAGTCCGAGGACCGCTAGTGTGCTCTGGGCAAAACCGATTGAAGCGAAGAGCCCAAACTTGCCCAGGTACGCCTGCGAACGCGTATATCCTCTGGCCGGGATGGTTCCAGGGGCGATTCCGGTATTGAGCATTACCGCCGCAAGTAGCGCGCCGATCCAAAGCGCGAGGACCGTGTATAGCGGCGCCATGCCGGCGCCGAAACTAGCCACCGGATACACCGCTTGTCGGTCTACTGCTACCGGCGAGGCGATTTCTGCGGCCAGCGCTTCTGGGTCCGAGCCGATGAGGTCGGAAATTCTGGAGAGATCGCCTGTCTCCCCCGCCATACGAACCTCGCCTTGGAGGTCGGTGAGCTGATCGGCGCGTAAATCCAATCGGTCCGCCAGAGCACGGGTGGTTTCGCTCGCTCGACCGAGGGAGCCCGACAGCGAGCCGGGCGAGTCGGCGATCGATGATCCGACCCTCCCGAGACCCTCCTTCACCGAGGTGACATCGTCGCCCAACGTCTGCAAGGACGAGCCGAGATCCGTGAGCTGTGGTCTGAGGTTCTCCTGGTACGAGGTCGCGGCATCGTTGACCGCGTTCTTTGCCTCTGCAATTGCAGCGGTCGTCCCCTGGCGAACGTCCTGCGCTGATGCGTTGCTCGAACGGATGTCCCTCGCGGATTGAGCAAAATCATCGTGGAGGTTCTGGCTCTTGTCCACTGCCGAGTTGAGGCGCGTCATCACGCGGTCGTATCCGGGTCTGGCCTGGTCCGGGAGCTGCGCTCCGATTCCTTGATCGAGTGTGGTGCGTAGGTTTCGGAGTGCATCGGCTTGCTGTTGCACTCTTAGGGCGAGGGTGTCGTAGGTCTGCGCTGCGCTCGTACTGGTGGTGTCGGCGCTACCCAGGAGCTCGTCGATTCGGTTTCCCACCGTTTCGTAGCTTTCGCTCGTCGCGCGTAGCCCGGTCCCCAGCGACGCCGCTGTGTCCCGCAATGTAGACGAGAGATTCTCGGTCGCGCTAGAGCCGCTTCCGATATCGGTGGTTGGATCGTCCAATTGTTCGCCTGCGGCGTTGACGATGTTTCCGGCGCCCTCCACCAGCGGAAGACTGGAGTCGATGAGGCCATTGAACGCCCGTGCTGTCTGTGCGCCGGAGTGTAACCGCGAGGCGGTGTCCCCGATCCTCGACTCGATTCGGTCAATAGTGTCTTTAACGTCGTCGCTCTCCAAGAAGTCCTCGAGCGAGGTCAACAGTCCGAAACCCACGTTGCTGACGGTCTGGGTGAACGTCGAATTGATCTGATCGATCACGCCGTCCGCTCCCTGGGACGTGATTTTCGTCGAGAGGGCGTTCTTCTTCTCGTTCGTATACAGCGCCAGCTTCGTCGCATCGGTTCCTTCGACATAGAACGTCAGAAGGTCAGCGCTGAAAGTGGGCGGAAGCACGATGGAGGCATAGTACTCACCGGATTCTGTCCCCTCGATCGCATCGTCCTCGCTGGTGATAACCCAATCGATCTGGTCGTTCGTGCTCAATTTGGAAAGCACCTGGTCGCCCAGGTTCACGCGAAGCTTGAGCAGATCGCTCTCGTAACCCTCGTCTGTACTCGCCACGGCAATCTTGAGTTCGTCCGTATTGCTGAACGGGTCCCAGCTCGCGAGGACGTTGAATGAGGAGAACAGCAACGGAACGATGGTGAGACCGAATATGACGACGGCGGTCATGACACTGTTCCGGGCCGAACGAAAGTCCTGCCCGATAATGCTCAGGATACTTTTCATGAGTCGCCGCCGGTATTGTCGTCACTCCGGTTCGTGCTCGCCCGTTCGGAGGAGCATTGTTTGTTGTTCGTGGAGGATTCCTCTTCCGCGTAGGTGAGCTCTTCATCGGTTCCGGTCGAAGTGACTGCGCGGCGAAGCTCGTCGTCGGGTAGGTCGGCTAGCTGTTGCGCGCGGGCGAAACTGTGCCGCGCGTACTCCAGGATCGACACGAAAGCCGTGATAACCAGAATCCAAAGGCAAACCAGGCCGAACAAGATTGCCTTTTGTTCCGGAAGTGTGCGGGCGATGAAGACGAGGATGACCACCCCAACCACCCCGATGAGAATGGCTGATCTCAGCAGGGCCGGATAGTGATCACGCAGAGGCTTCCACCGACGGTCGACTTTCTCGCGAAAGTCGTCGCGATCCCGGAGCGCGTGAATGATATCCGACAAGGGGTACTTACTGCCCGTCAACTCAACTTTCTCGTGTACCACTAAGCCGCCGTCGGCGAGTTGAGTGTGCACCAATACCTTGACGTGTGAAAGACCACGACGGAAAAGAGTGCCGAATACGAATGCAGCTGCAGCCATCCCCACAAGCAAGCCCATATCGTGCCAGTAATGAGTGCCGTAGAAGCCGCCGATTGTTTCGCGAAGGGCGCCGATCCCGTACGTGAACGGGAGGAAAGGATAGATGTCTCGAAAGAAGTCGGGAACCATTTCGATGGGATATATCCCGGACGCGCCGGGGATTTGGATGAAGGCCAGGACCACCGCGATCCCCCTGCCGATGTGCCCAAACGCCGTGACCAGAGCGAACACGATGCTCAAGTAAGCGAGGCCGATCAGAGCGCAGGTCGCAACGAAAACAACGGGATTCACTGTCTGGACATCGAGGACGAGGTTACCGATCGAGACGACCAATGCCTGCCCGACCGCGATGATCGCAAGGAGCAGGAAACGCGCGGAATAAGCTTGGGTGATCGACGCTCGTTTCAGACCTGCTGTGTCCACCTCGGTCCGAAAAAGTACGACGAGCATAAATGATCCGACCCACAGAGCGAGATTGGTGAACAAGGCGGCCATTCCTGAGCCGTAGCTTGATACGGGGAAGACAGGGTGGCTTACCACCTCGGCGGGAGACGCGAAGAACTGTGAGATACCTTCGGAGTCCAGGTTTGAAACGGTCCCCAGGGGGCCGTCACCGGACGCCGCGTTTAATAGAAGTATGTCCGACTGTGCTGTGCGAAGGCCATCCTCGATACCCGAAAGGTCACCGATAAAGCTATCGAGAACGCCATTGGCCGCGGAAAGTTGCCGGCCGGTTCCGTCGAGCAAACCAATCGACTCGCGGACCAGGGTCTGCTGAGAAGCGAGCGCGGAGGAGTATCCCCCTGCGCTGGCGTTGAGCTCGTTGATTGCGGAATTGAGGACGGGCAGCGTCTCTCCGACGGAAGAACGCAGGTCGTCTGAGGAATCGCGAGTCGCCAGCGTCGCATTTTCTAGTGCGTTCGCCGCTGCGGTCACGGTACCCGCAGTGTCCGAGGCAGCATCCTTAAGCCCGGTGAGGTCAGTGACAAGCTGGCGATTCGTGGCGTTACGTTCACGTAGACCGTTGAGAGCGTCGGTAAGAGGTGCAGCAGCCTCCGTCGTGCCTCCGCCACCGTCTAGTAGTTGTTGCAGCTGATCGATGGCACGATCGCTTTGGTCCACAACCCCCGACGCTCCACCGAGTGCGTCGTCGATACCGGAGCCTGCGCTCTCCAGATCCCCGGTCACAGAGGACACGGCGTTCATAGCGGACGTCACCGCGTCGTTCAAACTGGATGAGCCCTGAAAATATGCGGCGTTCACCGAGTCGGAAACGGCTGCCGTCTTCCTCTGAACCTCCCCGGTAATATTTAGGACCTGGCGCAGTGCTCTTTCGGCGTCACCGAGTGTCTTGTCAACGGATTCCAACGCGTCCGTGGTCGCGTCGATCGTGGGTCCTGCGCTGGTTACGCTTTTCTTCGCAGCTGTGATATCGGCTTGTGCCGAGCGTAGAGACTCCGCGGTTTCGGTCAGACTATCCGCGGCGCTATCGCTGGTGTTGTTGAGCGTCGTTGATAGCTCGCCACCCGACTTCCGCAGCTCGGCCGTAATTGCATTCGACACTTGCTCCTTGAACGCGGAATTGATTTGATTCTCGATGCCTGTAGCGCCCTGGTCCGTGATTTTCGGACCGATGGCGCTCGTCTTCTCGTTTACCTCATATTGAAGTGTCGGTTGAGAATACCGGCCCTGGAAAATGCTGATGATATCGGCAGAGAAGCTGGGCGGTACGGTGACACTGGCGAATACGTCGCCGCTATTCACGGCGCGTTTCGCAGAATCTGCGTCCATGAACTGCCAGCCGAGCTGATTATTCTTTTTCAACTGAGCAATCATTTGAGTGCCTACGTCCAAGTCCCCGGTCAGCTTCGAGCCGGCACCTCGGTCTTCATTCACTACGGCGACACTTATATTCTCAGTATTGCCATACGGGTCCCAGAACGCGGCAATGTTGACCCATGCGTAAAACGCTGGAGTAATCATGACTCCCAGGACAATTACCCAGACTTTCCTGATACGCCAGAGACGAAGAGCGTCACGAGTGACGATGCTCAGCGAGGTTTTCACACCTGAACGGTATCATTCACGCTCGGTGACTAATGGACTGAGCACGTCTCGTTCGGTCCCGTCGTGCTCGCGGATCGGCCAGGTCATCGAAACGCGAAAGCACCGCTCGTCATATTCCGTAGCGAAGATCGACGATCGCCGGAACCTCCGAGTCAGGCAGCAGCTCATCCGGCTCGTCGGCGCAAAGGAAGTCCACACACGCACGGTCCGCCTGCGCCAAAGCGTAGGGCTGGGAATCGATGGACACGCCGGTCTGCTGGCGCAAGCGCTTGATCTCACCGCGCACGGTCGTCGTCGCACCCGCATCGCCGTAGAGTTCCTCGGCCAGGGCGCGCGCGGTCCACGCCTCGCGCGAGGCGAGCAGCGCGAGTAGCTCTGCGCGGCGCTTGCTGAGAATTACCTCCGAACCATCGGCGCGGACGACCGCAGGCCGCCAGCCGAGAAGCCGAATTCGGCGAATCGGATTCCCATTGGGCTCTATATTTGCAGCGCCAGAAATCGCGAAATGCTGCGCTAGCAGGGTTTCGGCGAGCCGGGCGCCGCAGCGCACCAGGGACACCACCTCGGTCGTCGCGAAGCGCACGGGCAGCGACACATCGAGCACCCCAACGATGGACCCCGCCCGATTGCGGATCGGCGCCGCCGTGCATGTCCACCCATGGTGGGCGCGAACGAAATGCTCGCCTGCCGTGGCGTGGGAGAGCCGCCCGGAGTCGAGGGCCAGCGAGATCCCGTTGGCGCCGATCCCGCGTTCCGACCAGTCCGCCCCCTCGGCGAACGCGATCGAATCCGCGCGGCGCAACGCCTCAGGAGAGCCGGATCTCCACAACAGCGAGCCACGAGCATCGGTGAGCACGACGAGGTGCCGGCCGGCCGCCGAGGTGTCTGCCAGCGAGGCCACGACATCGTCCGCGACGGCCCGCAAGGGAGTGCTCGTGCGTGCCTGCTCGAGCTCGGGCGCGCCGAGGAAATGCGAAGGAAGCTCCTGCTCCGGCGAAATTCCGGCATCCCCGCTGCGTCTCCACGCGTGCAGAACTCGCGGTTCGAGATCGACCGGCCGGCCTCCCGCGAGCGCCTCCTCGTGCGCGGAGATCGTGCGGCGCGCAAACACCTCGGGCTCCGCGAAACGCAGGTCCGGATGCAACGACATTGCCACCCCCTCGGATCCACAGTGTGAGCTACGTCATAACCGGCAGTATAGACGCGAAGGAGCGGACATGACCGACACCAAGATCAACCCCACCGAGACCGCGGACTCCGGCGACCCCCGGTCCGGGGCCGACAAGGCCATCGACTCGTGGCTCGCGGAATTCGACTCCGCGCTGGCCGCGAATGATGTCGGACGTGCCGCCGAGCTCTTCGAGGCCGACGGATTCTGGCGCGACTTCGTGGCGTTCACCTGGAATCTCAAGACCATGGAGGGGCGCGACGACATCCGCGACATGCTCACGTCCCGTCTGGCGGACGTTCGTCCGAGGAACTGGCGACGGGACGACCCTGCAAATGCGGACTCCGGCGTCATAGATGGGTGGGTAACGTTCGAGACGGAGGTGGCGCGCGGGTGGGCACACCTGCGGCTGCGCGACGGCAAGGCGTGGACGCTGCTCACGACGATGCAGGAGCTCAAGAGATTCGAGGAGCGCAAGGGTCGGGCGCGCGATAAGGGCGTCGACCACGTGATCACCCGCGAGCGGAAGACGTGGCTCGAGCGGCGGCGCGAAGTCGAGGAGACGCTGGGGTATTCGGAGCAGCCGTACGTCGTGATCATCGGCGGCGGGCAGGGCGGCATCGGGCTCGCCGCGCGGCTTAAGCGGGCGGGCGTGCCGACGATCGTCGTCGAGCGCAACGAGCGCGCCGGGGACTCGTGGCGCAAGCGCTACAAGTCCCTCCACCTGCATGATCCGGTGTGGTACGACCACATGCCGTACCTGCCGTTCCCCGACGACTGGCCGGTGTTCCCGTCCAAGGACAAGGTTGGTGACTGGCTCGAGCACTACGCCGACATCATGGAACTCAACTACTGGTCCGGCACCGAATGCGTGGGCGCGGAGTTCGATGAGGCCGCTGGGACGTGGAAGGTGCGCGTCAACCGTCGCGGCGAGGACATCGAGCTGCGGCCGACCCAGCTCGTGTTCGCGCTCGGGGTGTCGGGGTACCCGAACACGCCGTCGTTCCCCGGGGCGGATTCGTTCGCGGGTCAGCAGTGTCACTCCTCGGAGTTCACTGGCGAGGGGGACTACGAGGGCAAGCGCGCCGTGGTGATCGGCTCGAACAATTCGGCGCACGACATTTGCGCGACGCTGTGGCAGAAGGGCGCGGACGTGACGATGGTGCAGCGGTCCTCGACGCACATCTCGCGCAGCGAATCGCTCATGGACCTCGGGTTGGGGCCGCTGTATTCCGAGGAGGCGCTGGCGAACGGCGTCACGACCGAAAAGGCGGACATGCTGTTCGCCTCGTGGCCGTATGCGTTGCTGCCGAACGCGCAAAAGCCGGTGTACGACGCGATGGCCGAGCGTGACGCCGAGTTCTACCAGCAGTTGCGGGATGTAGGATTCGATCTCGACTTCGGCGAAGACGGATCTGGTCTGTTCGTGAAGTACCTGCGCAGGGGGTCGGGATACTACATCGACGTCGGGGCGAGCCAACTGCTTATCGACCGCGAGGTCGCGCTGGCGAGCGGGCAGGTCGAACGCATCGAGTCCGACGCGGTCGTGTTGGATGATGGGACGCGACTGCCGGCGGATCTCATCGTGTATGCGACCGGTTATGGCTCGATGAATCAGTGGCTCACCGACATCATCTCGCCCGAGGTCGCCGACCGCGTGGGCAAGGTGTGGGGCTTCGGCTCGGACACAAAGCGCGACCCGGGGCCTTGGGAAGGGGAGCTGCGCAACATGTGGAAGCCGACGAATGTCGAGCAGCTATGGATCCACGGCGGCAACCTGCACCAGTCGCGGCATTACTCGAAGTATCTGGCGCTGCAGCTTAAGGCCCGGATGGAAGGAATTTCGACGCCGGTGTACGGGTTGCAGGAGGTGCACCACACGGAGTGATTTTCGGCGAAGGTGTGTCTTCGCGTGGTGAGGTTGATTCGGCCTCTGGCGTGAGCGTCGCGAATTCGACTTGTCCGGCCGATTTCACGCAGGCTCGCCTATGTGAAATCGGCCGGGCGCGGTGTTTCGACTGGCGCCCATCTGTCTTTCGAGGAATCAGTCGACAGGTACGAGCGCCTGGCTATGGACGAGGTAACGCCCAGTTGGGGCCGTGGTGTCCCGCGTGAATACGGTATTGACTAGATCGCTGGTGTCGCTCGGCGGTGATCAGTGCACCTTCCACTTCGGTGGCATTGGAACGGGGAATGACAACGCTGTCGATCCAGAGGAACCCGAGAAGACTCGTGCGCTTCGGCCCTCGGGTCCAGTGCATAGCTAATGGCCAGGAGGCCAGAATTCCTCGGGGATGAGCTCCGGGCGGGATGTCAGCGGTAACTCGAATCGAATCGTTGCCCCACGGGCGGTAGGGGCGCAAGGTGGTCGTGCTCCAGAGTGACCCAACGTTCGTGCACAGCGTTGAGGTTGATCATCGCCAGAAAAGAGAATCGGCCCGCGATCAGAACATCTGATCGCGGGCCGATTCCTTAGCGGCGGGCGGGATTATCCGAGCGAAAGCCCGTAGCCGCCAGCCTTCTTGGCCTTGCTGCCCGAAGTCTTCTTCTCGGTGGAAGGCTCTTCGGCCGGAGCCGACTCGGCGGAGCCTTCGGCTTCCTCGTTGGCCGAATCCTCGGTGGAAGCCTCGTCAGCCTTCGTCTCCTCGGTAGGAGCCTCGCTGGCCGACTCTTCTGCCTTGGGGGCCTCGGTCCCGGTGGACTCTGCCTCGGTGGACTCGGTCTCGGCGACCCCTTCGTCGTCGTCCGCCTTCTCGGATGCGGACGCGGTGGCCGCTGCTGTTGCCGCGGCTCCAGCCCCGGCACCGACGGCGGCTCCGCCGATCTTGATACCCGAAGACTTCCGTGCACCCGCGCTCTTGCCGCCGAGCGAGAGTCCACCGCTTCCGGCCTTGGGCGCTCCACCCGTCTGGGCGGGAGCCTCGGCCTTCGAAGCTTCCTCGGACGTAGCGGACTCGGTGGACTCACTCGAGGTGGACTCGGCCGATTCCTGCTCAGCGTCCGACTCGGCCGTTACGTCCGCCTCGGAAGCGGAGTTGTCCGCGGTGGGCTCGGACTCCTTCGACGCGCCCGGTGCCGGGGCGCTGGATGCGCCCGGAGCCTTGGCCTTTCCGCCGAGTGCGAGCCCGCCGCCGGCCTTCGGGGCGCCGGACTTCGGCGCCTCTGCCGCCGGGGTGCCCTCGTCGCCATCGGCCTTCTCGGGCTGAGCCGAGTCGACCTTCGACTCCGAATCCCCCGTCTCGGAGGCGTCCGCCGGGGTCTCCTTCTTCGCTCCGCCCGGAGCGGGCGCCTTGGAGCCGCCGGGAGCTGCGGCCTTGCCGCCGAGCGAGAGCCCACCCGACTTCGGCGCGCCCTTCGACTCGGAAGCCGGGGCCTCGTCCGACGAGGACTCTTCCTTCTTCGCTCCGCCCGGAGCAGGCGCCTTCGAGCCACCCGGAGCCGCGGCCTTGCCGCCAAGGGCGAGTCCAGCACCGGCAGCGGCGCCGGCCGCCGCGCCAGCCGCAGCCTTGCCCGCAGTCGAACCGGACTTATCCGAATCGGCCTCGGCTTCGGAGGCTTCCGCAGTGTCGGAGTCCTCGGCCTTCGGCTGCTTCTCGGCCTCCTTGGCCTCCGCCGCAGCGGCCTTGTCCTCCTCGGCCTTCTTCTTCTCGTTCTCCGCAGCCTCGAGCTCTGCCTTGGTCGGGACACCCGGGCCGCGCTCGTCGAGCCACTCGACCGCATGGGGATCGGGAAGTTCGCCGTCACGCGTGATGGAGTCGACGAGCATCTGCGAGACGTCGACGACCTCGACCTCGCCTTCCTTCTCCGTGCCGTCGGTCTGGGCCGTGGTGCCGTCGGTGAGCATCACGCGGCAGAACGGGCAGCCGGTCGCGATCTTCGTGGGGTCGGTGGACAGCGCCTCGTCGACGCGGTCGATGTTGATCCGCTTGCCGATCTTCTCTTCCATCCACATGCGCGCGCCGCCGGCGCCACAGCACATCGAGCGCTGCCCGTGGCGCGGCATCTCCCGCAGGTTCGCGCCCGCGCCCTCAATGAGCTCGCGCGGGGGCTCGTACACCTGGTTGTGACGGCCGAGGAAGCAGGGATCGTGGTACGTGACGTTCTGCTGCCCCATGGACGACACCGGCACGAGACGCTTCTCCCGCACGAGGCGGTTGAGGAGCTGCGTGTGGTGGACGACCTTGTACTTGCCGCCGAACGGCCCGTACTCGTTCTTCAGTGCGTTGAGGCAGTGTGGGCAGGTGACGACGATCTTCCGGTCCGGTTCGGCGACGCCGTCGAACGCATCGTTGATCGTTTCGATGTTCTGCTCCGCGAGCGTCTGGAAGAGGAACTCGTTGCCCGCGCGGCGGGCCGAGTCGCCGGTGCAGGTCTCGCCCTGGCCGAGCACGGCGTAGGAGACGCCGGCCGAGTGGAGCAGGGTCGCCACGGCCTGTGTGGTCTTCTTCGCGCGGTCCTCGTAGGCGCCGGCGCAGCCGACCCAGAAGAGGTACTCGGTGTCGCCGAGATCCTCGACGTCCTTGCCGATCACGGGGACCTCGAAATCGAGGGCCTTGGTCCAGTCGAGGCGGGCGTTCTGGTTCTGGCCCCAGGGGTTGCCCTTGTTCTCGAGGTTCTTGAACAGGCCGGCGAGCTCGGACGGGAAGTCCGACTCAAGGAGCACCTGGTAACGCCGCATGTCGATGATGTGATCGACGTGCTCGATGTCCACGGGGCACTGCTCGACACACGCGCCGCAGTTGGTGCAGGACCAGAGCGCCTCGGGGTCGATGATGCCGGAAGCAGCGACGTCTCCCTCGACGGTCTCACCGACAAGCGGGCGCTGCGCCTCGATGCGCGCGGCCTCGGGGATGGCGGAGAGCTTCGCCTCGTCCGGGTTGCCGTCGGCATCGACGAGGCCGACCTCCTCGCCCATCTCCTGCTTGCCGCCGGCCATGAGATACGGCGCCTTGGCGTAGCCGTGGTCGCGCAGCGACATGATGACGAGCTTCGGGGAAAGAGGCTTCGCCGTGTTCCACGCGGGGCACTGCGACTGGCAGCGGCCACACTCGGTGCAGGTGGTGAAGTCGAGCCAGCCCTTCCACGAGAAGTCCTCGATCGCGCCGACGCCGAGCTGCGGCTCGGGGCCGTCCTCGACCTCGGCCATCTCCTCGACCTTCTCCATGGTGAGCGCCTCGCCGTCCTGGGTCATCGGCTTGACGGCGCCCAGCGCGGTACGACCGGAGTCCTCGCGCTTGAAGTAGATGTTGAAGAACGCGGCGAAACGGTGCCAGGCGACGCCCCACGTGACGTTGCGGCCGACGACATACAGCCAGATCATGCCCGAGAGGAGCTTGACCAGCGCGAACAGCGAGACCATGAGCTCGTTTGCGGGGAGGATCTCCGAAAGCGGCCCGGTGACGAAGTCGGTGGCCCCGTGCCAGTGCTCCCCCTCGGCGGACTTGAGGGCTAGCTTGCCCGCCTTGACGAACACCATGCCGAGGCCCTCGATGAGGACGACGGCCTCGACGAAGTACGCGGCCTTCGAGTCGGAGCCGGTGAAGCGCGAGAGGCCTGTGCCCCGGTTCGGGTTGTTGATCTGCCGGATGATGATGAGCCCGAGGATGCCGATGACCGTGCCGAGGCCGAGGAGCTCGTCGATGAAGTGGTAGATCGCGAGGTTCGACAGCCACGGCCAGCCGCCGTGGGGGTTGAACGTCTGGATGTACGCCTCGAACCACACGATGGCGCCGAGGAGGAACCCGACCATCACCAGCCAGTGGAGGATGCCCACCGATCGGATGCGGATCATGCGCGTGTGCGCGATGAATTCCTTGATCAGCGTGAACAGGCGCGGGAAGAACGGCGTCCACCTGGACATCCCGTCCTTCTGGCCGAGCCGGATGGTCGAAACCATCCGGAACACACCACTGATAAAGGACCACCAGCAGAACAAGCTGACGATGGCCCCGATGGTTCCGAGGGTGATAGTCACCGGTGACATAGGGACAGCGGCCTTCCGTAGCTGTGTCGGCACGGACCGCCGGTGGCCTCCGCGGTCGGGTCGCCGGGGCCGCTCCGCCGCCCGAAGGCGTCAGCGGCGCGATCCCAGACTTCCTGGCCGCGAACGCCGGTCGGGCAGGACGGCTCCGCGCAGAATTGTCTGTCAATACCGTATGCGACGGGCGGGAAAATTTATAACTCAGCGGTAGGGTTTTCGCGCTCTCGCAGGAAAACGGCGCGAGCGGGGGTGCGGAAACCTGAGACGGCCCTCAGCTGCTGGAACACCGCACGTCGCGCCGGGGCCGCGGATAGCCTTGGCGCATGCTCTTCGCGTTCTCTATTGCGCCCGCTACCGCGCCGGAACCCGACGGCTCGATGTCCGCCGCGGTGGCCGAGGCGATCCGCGTCGTTCGCGCCTCCGCGCTGCCCCACGAGACCACGTCGATGTTCACAAGTATCGTCGATCTCGGACATGGGTCTTTCATTCGGCCCGCAGGAATCTGAGGAGGGAACCGCAATGTTGCTTGCATTCTCGGTTGCCCCGTCCGGAACTGGCCGCGAAGATGGATCAGTCCACGATGCTGTCGCTGCCGCAGTGAAGGTCGTCCGCGACTCCGGTTTGCCCAATAGGACGTCGAGCATGTTCACCGAGGTTGAAGGTGCCTGGGACGAGGTCTTCGGCGTGGTGAAGCGTGCTACAGAGGCCGTTGAGCCATTCGGCTCGCGGGTCTCTCTCGTCATCAAGGCTGACATTCGTCCGGGCTACGAGGGCGAGCTGGACGCCAAGGTCGAACGGCTCGAACAGGCGATCTCGGAATCGGATGAGTAGTAACTGCTCCCGCAGCCGTCCAAAACGGTGATCCTCAACTGGAAGTGCTCTCAATGCGATGGGCCTCCTCGTCCCTCATGACGAGGAGCCCCCGGCTTTTTCTTCGGATACCACGCCGAGCACAGCCCCCACGGAGACGCCCGTGGTTGCTCCGATCTCGCGGATGGACTCGCGCTTCTTTCGACGGGCGAGGATAACTGTGCGCTTGTAGT
>NZ_DAINST010000033.1:24685-30931 GCF_036741115.1 Dietzia sp. | reverse complement strand
ACGCCGTCGGCGGTGCGCGCCGCTCGACCCGCGCGCTGGTTCGCCGAGTCCTGAGAGCTCGAGACCGTGACAAGACCGGACACCCCGCGTGCGGAGTCGAGGCGCGGCTCACGAGACAGGCACGAGTCGATGACGATCCGCACGCCCGGCACCGTGAGCGAGGATTCGGCGACCGCAGTCGAGAGCACGACTCGGCGGCGACCGTCGGCGGCGGGTCGCAGTGCAGCGTCCTGCTCGCGCGGCGGCAGCGAACCGTGGAGCCGCAGGATTTCTACCTCCGTAGAGGTAGCCGCGGCGGTGTCGGCCGAATTCCCGGCAGAGCCACCAGCCGAACCCCCAACCGACAGCAACGGCCCGAGGTGTCCGGCGACGCGCTCGATCTCGCGCGCGCCGGGGAGGAACACGAGGGCGTCGCCCGGGTGCTCGGCCAGAGATCGCGCCGCCAGCGAGGCGACGTGCCGGCAATAGTCGTCTGTGACCCCGCGTCCGTCCTGCCGCGGCCCCGGCGGAGGGGCGTAACTGACCTCGAGCTCGTGTGGCACCGCGGGCGAGTCGAGGACCGGCACTGGGCGGGAGCCGCCGAGCAGCGAAGCGAAGCGCGGCGCGTCGACGGTGGCGCTCATGGCCACGAGGCCGAGCTCGGGACGGAGCTCGCGAAGCTCGACGAGCATGCCGAGCACCAGGTCGGTGTCGAGCTGCCGCTCGTGTACCTCATCGCAGATGACGGCGCACGCCCCCTCCAGCCCCGGGTCCGCGAGCAGCCGGCGCAGGAGTACGCCCGGCGTGCAGAACTCGATCGAGGTGCCCGCCGATACCCGCCGTTCTCCGCGGACGGTGAACCCGGCGAGCTCTCCTACCTTCGTCCCCGTGAGCTCTGCGAGGCGGTGGGCCGCCGCGCGGGCGGCGATGCGCCGTGGCTGGGTGACCACGACGCGGCCCGGCTCGCCGGCGAAGGCGGCGGCCACGACCGGCGGGACGATCGTCGTCTTGCCGCTTCCCGGCGGAGCCGACACGACGGCAGAGCCTCGCGAGCCCAGGGCCTCCCGGAGCTCGGGGACGAGAGCAGCGGCGGGCAGCTCGGAGCCGATGCGCGCGATCGAGACGGCGGAGGCGCTCGTGTCGATCGGGTCGTCGGCTGCGTCGTCGAAGACGAATTCCGTGGGCACCCCTATAGGAGACCACCCCGCGGGCGCTCCGGCCCGGCCACCCCGCCAGCCGGGCGGGGACTGCACCCGCCCAAGGAACTCAGCGGCGCTCCTCGACGGAGACGGCCTCGGCGGGCGCGCCCTTCTCGGGAGGGGTGAGCAGGAGCCCCGGATCGATGCCGCGCATCGCCTTTTGTGCGGCATCGCGATCGGACGCGCACAGCGCATCGACGAGCGCGGCGTGGGCCTCGGTGAACCCGCCGAGCCACACGGGCACGGAGTCGGTGCCGCGCTCGGCGGGCAGCAGTGCCCAGCGCAGGTAGGAGGCGCCCACGTCGAGCAGGGACAGGTAGAGGCTGGTGAGCAGGCTGCTGGCGTAGGACTCCGCGATGATCTTGTGGAGGGACCACGCGTCCCAGATCGTGTCGACCACATCGCGACGGGCAACCGCCGAGCGCATGGACGCCATCGCCTGTTCTAACGCCGCCTTGCGCGTGGCATCCATTCCCGTGACGGCGCTGTCAACGAATAGTGGGGTGAGCTCGTCGCGGATGAGCAGCGACTCCTCAAGGGTCGAACGCTCCCTGGCGGCCGCGCGGAACCACGTGACCAGCATCGCGAGGGCCGGGGGATCGACGGCGAAGATACCGCCGCCGGGGCCGGGCCGGGAGGTGACGAAGCCGCGCTCGAGCGACAGCTTGATCGCTTCGTTGAACGTGCCGACCGAGACCCCGCAGATGGCCCGGAGCTCGTCCTTCGAGCCGAGGCGGGCCCCCGAGGTGGCCGCGGCAGCGATCTCGCCGAGCCTCTGCGCCGCGGCCTCGGCCCTCGAAGTGTTGAGGTGCAGCGAGCCCGGCAGCGGACGCGGGGCACCGCGCCGGCCGTGGCGGATCCTGTGCGTGGAAACGGGCAGTTCCGGCTGACCGCGGGGGATGGGTTCGGCGTCGATGACGGCTTCGGTCGGGGCGGCCGAAGCAGGAGGTACGACGGGCACGGCCGCAGGGGAAGGCGCGACGAGCGCGGCCCCCTGCTGCGGCTCGGTTGAGTCCTGGGACTCGGCGGTATGTGTAGGCGTCACGGTGAACCTCGGTTCAGGAAAAATTTCTTAATCGAAACCTAGCTCAAGTGCCCGGCGCAGGGAATAGGTTGTAGTCAAAAATATTACGATTCGATAAAAGTCCCCGCGTACGGCGTTGGCGGGGCCGCCTCAACGCGCCCACGCGGTCTGGGCGAGAGAGGCGCGAGGCGTCACCGGATTTTCAGATAGTGGGACGCGGGCGCGAGGGGAGTCGCTCAGAGGAATCCGTGAGTCGAGAGTGCCTGGAGTGATTGGTCGGCGGCCGCCCACGTCGAGCCGATTGCGGATTGCCCGGCCGCCTCGGTGGCGGGATCGGCGAGCAGGAGTCCATTGCCGAAGGAGAGGGTCGAATACCCCTGATCGGCGGTACGAAGCAGTAGCCGGTGTCCTTCGCCGGGCGAGATTCCCGTGCTTCCTGCGCCCGCCGCGGCGCCCACGGACCCGTCGGCGGCCTCGCCGAGGAAATAGAGCCGCCACAGCGGCGCGAGGTTGGCCTCGAAATGCTCGGAGGTGAGCGCGACCATAGCGTCGCCGTGATCCGCGATCGCCCCGACGATCTCGAGGTACTGCCCGTACTCCGCGGGCGTGGTCCCGGAAGTGGAGACCGCGCGCGCGAGGTCGACGGTGAGGTGCGCGTTGTACCCCGCCATCGCCGCGTAGCCGCCCGGAAGCGAGCAGTCGGCGGCGACCTCGAAATAGTGCTGCCAATGCGGGGCGACCGCGCCGCCGGTGGCATGGGCGTGCATCGCGTCGAGGTATCCGTCGAGGAGGTGGGAGCTGAGTGTGAGCGCCCAGGGGAGGTTCGGAATCGGGCGCGCGGGATCCTCGGGGTGCGCCGCGGATTCCTCATAGAGCGGCAACACGGCCTCCTTCTCGACCAGGTCGAGCCCGAGGCCGAAGATCGCGCGCCGGTCGTCGTGCGCGACGAGGATGTCCGTGATCTGTGCGGAGGCGGCCGCCCGCTGCTCGAAGTCCGCGAGCGTAGGAGCGGCGTCTGCCTGGCCGACGGGCCGGGCCGAGAGCTCGGCGATCCGGCCGAGCTCCTCGCCGCTCAGGGGGGTGCCGCAGGCGGCGGATGGGGCGGTTCCTTCTGGGAGCGGTGCGGGCTCGGGCAGCGCGCTGCCCGCCGTCACACTCGCTGCGGCGGAGCCCGCGAACGATCCCGCCGGGAGTCCCGCGGCGGGATCTGCCGCCGCCGTGGGCAGGCCCGCCGTAGAAAAGGACGTGGCGGAAATGACGGCGAGCGCCGCGGCAACCAGGGCGGCGCGGTGCGCGGAGTGGTGCGGAAGAGTGGGACGGGGTGTGCGGCGCATAGGGGGACCCTAGCCGGGAGCGGGCGGCGATGAGGCGGCCCGCCGAGGCCGGGGGGGATGCGTGAGTGGCCGGCACTTCGCCCTGTGGACCACCGCTTTCGAAGGGAACGAGATCACCGGGAACCTTTTCGTCGCCGGTGCCCTCATATCGACGAGCGGCCGGGAAGCGGCCGAGGGCACACCGAGAACCCAAGCGACGCCAGCGCACGAGAACACGAGGAGACCGAAATGTCCGGACAGAACCAGAACCAGAACCCGTCCACCGCCACCGAGTCGATCGATCCCTCGAACGTGGGTTCGCAGGACGTCGCGGGGCAGGTCGAGGGCCTCCTCGGCGTCGAGGGAGCCGATGTGGCCGGCGCGTCGAGCAGCGACGGCTACGGCGTCGACACCTATGAGATCGACCTCTCGGGAGACGGGATCCCCGAGGTCACCGCCCACGACGATGACAACGACGGCCGGATCGACCTCGCCGAGGTGGACACCGACGGCGACCGGATCACCAACACGGTCATCGAAGATCGCGAAGGAGACGGGGTCCGCGACAAGGTCTCCACGGACACGAACAACGACGGCTACGTCGAGACGACCGCCATCGACACAGACGGCGACGGCGCAGCGGACATGATCGAAGTGGACACCGACGGCGACGGAGAGGCGGACGTGACGGCGTACGACCACGAGGGCGACGGGCACGTCGACAGCGTGTACTACTCCACGCCCGGCGGGAACGAGGTGAGCGAGCGCGACTTCGACGGAGACGGGATCGTGGACGACTCCGACAATCTCTCAGCCGTCACCCCCGAGCAGCTCGCCACCGGCGATGCCATGTTCGCCGCGGGCGGGGCACAGGCGGCTCCAGCCCCCGCACCCGCGCCCGAGGCCGCTCCGGCCCCCGAGGCCGCTCCGGCTCCAGCCCCCGCACCCGCATCCGAGGCCGCACCTGCCCCCGAGGCCGCACCTGCCGAGGCGGCGAACGCCCCGGCCCCGACCCCGCTCGGCGAGTCGGGCGATCTCGGCTCGCTCGGCGAGACCGCGAACGGCGGAGTGGACTTCTCCGGCACCGCCGACGTCGACCCGTTCTCCTCAGACGAAGTGGACCTCGACGGCGACGGCTACGCCGACGGGATCCTCCGCGACGGCGATGGCGACTCCCGGATCGACCAGGTCGAGCTCGACACGGACGGCGACTCGTTCACCGAACGTGTCGCCACCGACACCAACGCCGACGGCATCGCGGACGAGCTCGAGATCGACACCGACGGCGACGGCGTGGGCGACATCCTCCAGGTCGACACGGACTTCGATGATCACCCGGACGTCGAGTACCACGACAACAACCACGACGGCTACTACTCGGAGGACGAGTCCGGCGCCGTGAGCGACTCCGGCGCCGGCACCGACAACCTCGACGCGTAGGGGACGCGAAGGGGAGGCGCAGCGAACGTGCTGCAGTAGACAGTCGAGCAGTTCGGCGGGGAGCCCGCGGCGGAGACGGATCCGCCGCAGGCTCTCCGCCATTTGCGCTCGCCGCGCGGCGTTCGGGAGGCCCGCACGCACGCGTTCGCTCACGGCGTACGAGTTTCGTGGGAAATCGGCAATATCCAGCGCGACCTGTGCGTTGGGCTGGGTAATGGGGTCGAATCCGGCCCTTTCCGGTGGCGGGCGGAGCGATGCTCGGCCCGAGGACCTGCCCGGCGCTGGCCGTGGCCACTAGAGTGGCGGCCAGACCGGTCTACCCCCTGTGCGGGAGCCGAGAGGCGACTCGGGCGGGGCGCCGGAATTAGTTAGATATCCGCTGCACGCGAAAAGCGCAAAACCACAAGGAACGTGAGGGACAAGATGTTCGAACGGTTCACCGACCGTGCGCGCAGGGTCGTGGTGTTGGCCCAGGAAGAGGCGCGCCTCCTCAAGCACAATTACATCGGCACCGAGCACATCCTCCTCGGTCTCATCCACGAGGGCGAGGGCGTCGCCGCGAAGGCGCTGGAGTCGCTGGGCATTTCGCTCGAGGCCGTGCGCACGCAGGTCGAGGAGATCATCGGCCAGGGCCAGCAGTCTCCCAGCGGGCACATCCCGTTCACCCCGCGGGCCAAGAAGGTGCTCGAGCTCAGCCTCCGCGAGGCCCTGCAGCTCGGCCACAATTACATCGGCACCGAGCACATCCTCCTCGGCCTCATCCGCGAGGGGGAGGGCGTCGCCGCCCAGGTCCTCGTCAAGCTCGGCGCAGACCTCCCGCGCGTCCGCCAGCAGGTCATCCAGCTCGTCAACGGCAACACGGGCCAGGAAGAGGCGGCTGCAGGTGCCGCCGCCGGCCAGGGCGCGGGTCGCGACCCGGGTACTCCGTCTTCGTCGACCGTGCTCGACCAGTTCGGCCGCAACCTCACCCAGGCGGCGCTCGAGGGCAAGCTCGACCCGGTCGTCGGTCGGGAGAAGGAAGTCGAGCGCATCATGCAGGTGCTCTCGCGGCGCACGAAGAACAACCCGGTTCTCATCGGCGAGCCGGGCGTGGGCAAGTCCGCGGTCGTCGAGGGGCTCGCGCAGTCCATCGTCAACGGGGACGTGCCCGAGACGCTCAAGGACAAGCAGCTCTACTCGCTCGACCTGGGTTCCCTCGTCGCCGGCTCCCGCTACCGCGGCGATTTCGAGGAGCGCCTCAAGAAGGTGCTCAAGGAGATCAACCAGCGCGGCGACATCATCCTGTTCATCG